>NZ_WAKV01000064.1 GCF_015523185.1 Thermococcus sp. | reverse complement strand
GTCAAGAAAGAGGAAAAAGCCCCGGCTTTAAAGCTCGCCGAGAAGAGGCTCAAGCAGGAAATCAAAAAGTTCCTGCCCGACGTTTACACTGAGGTCGAGATAGTCAGCCCGCACAAAGCCGTGATATACGCCGACGAGTTCGACATTCCGGCGATAATCGGCAAGAAGGGGAAGAGGATTACTGAACTGGAAAAGAGGATAGGCATAAGCATAGACGTTAAGAGCTTCGCCGAAAGAGAAGCTGAAAAGCCGAAGGAGAAAATCCCGGTGGAGGTCGAGGAGAAGAAGAAAACGATAGTTCTGAGGGTTTCTCCCGATTACGCTAAAAAGCCCTTGAAGTTCTACGGAGGAGAACAGTACGTCTTTACAGCGACGCCGAGCAAGAAGGGCCTCGTCAAGGTGAGCAAGAATACTCCAATAGGTAAGGAACTCAAGAGGCTCATTGAGGCGGGAATTCCAATTTGGGCGAGCACGTAAGCTTTTTAACTTCTTTTTCAACTTTCTTTGATAAAGATGACATACGTTAGGGGATGAGACGATGAGGTTATGGAGGGACAAGCTCTTTTGGTCCCTGTTCCTTGGCGGTCTGGCCTCGTACCTGCTGGCGATTCTTGGTGGTTACTCATCGGCCGTTCTGCTCGGTGATTTTCTCTGGTTGAGCGCCTTTGTGTACTTAACTGCCAGCTTTCTGCGAAAGAACTCTGGTGAGCTGGCACAATCCCGTTGAGACAGGCTTTTAAACTCCTCCTCCCTTCTTTTTCCGGTGGTGTCGATGAAGTACGACGTCGTTATTATTCCCGAGACTTTCCATAAATTCGGCAAACACGACATGGAGCACGTCTGTGTGCCCCTCGTCATCGAGGACAGGAGCTACGACATCGCTGTGGAAATCGTGAACGGGATTGACAAAGTCCTAAGGGCTAACTTTACGGTAACGGTTGAAGAGCCCGAGGGAGATGACTGTGACGTTCTTTACAGGAGATACACAATCGAAAAGGGTGAAAAGAAGGGAATCCTCCACGTCAAGCTCAGAAGGATTGCGGAAAACTGCCCACCCATAGACGGAAACCGTTGTTCGGTCCTCGAGTTCGAGAGGGACGTTGAGTGTATAGTTAACGAAATAAAGGAGTGCCTCGCCTAGGCTCGGTTGCGAGGGTAGTCATCACGCGTCAGCTAGCGAAATTGTCGTCATCGCCCATCCAACTTGGGCGCTTTCCTTTTAACGTTTGGGGGTGCATCAATGCTCGTCCTCGCTTCTTCGTCCCCGAGGAGGAGGGAAATACTATCACGCTTCATCAGTGATTTTGAAGTTGTTCCGAGCAACGTTGATGAAGTATACTCAGGGAAACCCGAGGAGTGCGCAGTCGAACTCGCCAGGAAAAAAGCGCGGGAAGTTCACTCGCGCGTTGGCAGAACCGTTATTGGTGCAGATACTGTTGTGAGCGTTGATGGAAAAATCCTTGGAAAGCCAAAGGACGAACGAGAGGCATATGAAATGCTTAAACTCCTCAGCGGTAAGGTTCACAGGGTTACGACCGGCTACTGTATCGTCCACGGGGGGAGGGAGATAACCGGCGTCGTAACAACCGAGGTCAAGTTCCGCGAGCTCGACGACGAGCTAATCTGGGCCTACATCAAGACAGGAGAGCCCATGGACAAGGCCGGTGCCTATGGAATACAGGGGTTGGGTGGCCTACTCGTTGAATGGATTAAGGGGGACTACTACAATGTCGTCGGCTTTCCGATGGAGATAATCTGGAAGCTTAGAGAACTCGGTCTTAGGGTGTTATCACGTTGAAAAGCCTCCTTTTGGTATTTTTTCACTTTACGTCTATCATTTCGATGTTTTGAGTACTGTTATCACTCTGGAAGTTTTTGGTTATGTTTTGTTGTTATTTAACAGGTTGTTGTATTCTGTTTGTTAAAATGTAACGAGATTTTTCTGGAGTTTAAAAGAAGCTTGGAGAGTGCTCTTATCGGGCTAAAATCCATGGAAAGGTGATGTTTTTTGTGATGGCATGTTTTAATTCTGGAAAAAATTTAATTTATTAGCCTGTTTATGCTTCTGGAAGTCTTTTGTATGGTTTTGTGCATTGAATATGCGGGCTTTGGATTGGCTGTTATTGTTCGAGTTCGGGGGCTTTTGGTGGAAGTTT
This sequence comes from Thermococcus sp., assembly GCF_015523185.1. Lineage (NCBI taxonomy): Archaea > Methanobacteriati > Methanobacteriota > Thermococci > Thermococcales > Thermococcaceae > Thermococcus > Thermococcus sp. Next base: position 1,916 of record NZ_WAKV01000064.1, on the reverse strand, counting down.
TAAAGCCACTCTGGGGAAAGGATTATAAAATTCGAGCATTCTTATTCGTTTGTAGGCCCAACCGAGGAAAATCCCACCCTAGTTGCAATAAGACTTCAGGAGAATTAAAACGTTAATCACCAAGCTCTTCAAGGTCACAATTGAACCCCAAGAAAATTTAAAACAAGGGAAAACACGCTTACTCCCCTTTGTAGGCTTCCAGATAGAGTTTCTCGATTTCTTCAACTGTTGGCTCAACGGGGTTGAATGCTATCAGTCCGTCGTGGTAGGCCTTTTCCGCCATCTCTTCCAGTTTTTCCATGAACGTTCTTTCGTCAACGAGCTCTCCCAGTTTGGGAACACCGGTTCTCTCGTTGAGCTCCTTGATTGCCTGAAGGAGTTCTCTCCAGTCCTTCAAGTTGAGCTCCCTCGCTATCTCGTCGTAGCGCTTCCTCGCGTATTCGCTCCTCTCAGCGTTAAACTCGATAACATATGGCAGGAATATTGCGTTTAACAATCCATGTGGACCAATCCAGGCCGCTTTGTGGCTCATGGCATGACAAAGTCCAAGGCGCGCGTTGAGGAAGGCGATGCCTGCCATCGTTGAAGCGTAGTGCATCTTTTCCCTCGCCTTTTCGTCACCCTCAAGACTCCTCTCAATGAAGGCAAAAACGGTCTTTATCGCTTTTATTGCCATGGCATCGCTGAAATCGTTGGCTACCCTGGTGGTGTATGCCTCTATCCCATGGACCAGAACATCCAGCCCAGAGTTCCTCGCAACTTCTCTCGGCATGGTCATTGGTAACCTTGGGTCGAGTATAGCTACCTCAGGCGCTATCTCGGGCGTCACTATGTTGTACTTGATGCCTCCCTTCTTCAGAACGCTTGCCGCCGAGACCTCGCTTCCAGCCCCGCTCGTTGATGGAATCGCTATGAGCTTTGTCTTTAACTTCGGAACCGGTTTTGGCCGTGAAAAGCGGTCCATGAAGGCTATCTCCTCAAAGTCCAGCCCCGGGGCATCGTAGAAGACCTTCAAGGCCTTGGTGGTGTCTATCACGCTCCCCCCACCGAGGGCGACGAGTAGGTCGGGCTCGAACTCCCTCACCTTCGGCAGGAACTCTTCGATAACTTCGACGCTCGGCTCAGCTGGAAGGCCCGTAATCGAGAAGACCTCTGCACCGGCTTCCCTCACGTAGTCCTCGGCCTTGCTCAGGAAGCCGTGTTTTTTCATTGAGTTTGATGCTAGGATGAGGACGCGCTCGTGGTTTTTCGCTTCCTTTTTGAGGTTTTCAAGGGCGTTCCTGCCTTCGACGATTCTTGTCTTCAGCCAGAACATCAATATCACCGCAGGTTTCATAAAGTGAGGTCCTTTTAACTGTCTCGCAACTGAGGAAAACACTTTCATTTAACGTAAATCTTTTTGTTTACTGAAAACATTTAAATTCGAATTCCAAACCCCTTCTTGGGTGGTCTAATGTGAAGAGTGCTAAAGCGATCCTGTTCGTTCTGGTGGTTGTAGGTGCCCTCGCGGGGGCCGGCTGTTTGGGTTCGAGCAACGCTTCAATGTCCAGTGAAAAGCCCCTTGCAGGGCAAACGATAACCGTCTGCTCCGGAGCGGGTCTGATGAAGCCCATGAACGAGCTGATAGGGATGTTCGAAAACGAGACCGGGGCAAAGGTTGAGGTGCACTACGGCGGGAGCAGTGAGATCTTTGGAATCCTCCAGACAACCTGTGGATGCGACGTCTTCGTTCCGGGGGCCTAGTACTACACCGAGCAGGCCATGAAAAAGGGCTACATCCTCAACGACACGGTGAGGAACCTCACATATCACATCCCTGTCATAGCGGTCCCAAAGGGCAACCCTAAGGGCATAAAGTCGCTCAGTGACCTCGCAAAGCCCGGCGTCAGGGTCGTCCTCGGTGATCCAAAGGCGGC
>NZ_WAKV01000063.1 GCF_015523185.1 Thermococcus sp. | reverse complement strand
TTCCCGGGGTTAAAAAGGTAATCCCGGGAAGGATTTACGCGAGCGATTCGAGGGGCTTCGAGATTAAGGTAACGCGGGAAACTCAAACCGGCTTAAAGCTCGTCGCCAAGAGCGACGGTTCCGTTCAGGAGGTCTTTCTCGTCGTTGACAAGCCCGACCGCGCGAGGGTTCGTGAGGAGATAACACACCTCGCCGACGAGTGGGCGAAATGATTTTAAATTCAGCTTTTAACTACTTTTGATGGTGAAGTTTCAAATTAAAACTCGATTATTGTATTACGACGTTACCGCGGTTCTCATAGCTTTAGTTTATTCGCTCGCTATGGTTCATCTAAGCCTTCTTAAGTTCAGATACCTTCTCTACTCCAGCCTTGACCTCGGTATTTTCACCCAATCCCTCGCGGGCTTCGTCCACGGCCGACCACTCTTCAACACCGTCGAGTGGCAACTCTACGGCGTCTCCAATCACTTTGGCGTTCATTTCCAGCCACTCCTATTACTCCTTGCTCCCGTTTTCAAGCTCTTTCCCTCACCGAAGACCCTCCTGGTTATTCAGAGCCTTTCCCTTGGCTCTTCGGTCCTTCTAGCTTATTTCCTTGCCAAAAGGGCCCTTAATGAGAAACTCGCCGTTGCTCTGACGGTGCTCTACGCATTCAACTCCTCTCTCGTTGGGATAAACCTATTCGAGTTCCACCCCGTCTCACTCGCGGTTCCCCTTTTCCTCCTCGCCGCAATCTTCCTCGTGGATGGCAGAGACCGTGCTTTCCTTTTCGCCTCTCTTCTACTCCTGTCGGTGAAAGAGGATACTTTCCTTGGGGTTTCCTCGCTGGCGATTTGGTGGACCCTTCGCGACGGTCTTTCCTTTGAAAGCCTCAAGAAAAACCTCCACCTTGTTATCATCGCTGTGATTGCGGTTCTCTACGGCGTTGTGGTCATAAAACTCGTGATTCCCCACTTTGGCAGGGGTTATATCTACGCGGACCTTTACAGGCACGTTCACTTGACTGGGCGGAAGCTAGCCTACTTCCTGCTCTTCAACTTGAGTTTTGGACTGTTCCCTCTCTTTCTCCCGCGCAACTGGGTTTTACTGGCTTTGCCGTGGCTCGAAAACCTGCTCGCTTCGAGACCAAGCCAGTACACCTTCGGCTTCCACTACACCTATATGCTCGTCCCTCTGTCCTTTGTTGGGGCCGTCTTTGCCCTCAGGGAGCTCGACCTGAGAAAAATACTCTCGGTTCTCTTAGCTCTTGGATTGATGACGTCATGGGCGACGATGCCGGTTGTTAGAAAACCTTTGGATGAGCAATTTTCTCTGGTTCACTACACCGTTTTCAAACCGTTTCCCGGCTACAAAACGGCTTGGGATGTTATTGACGCCCTTCTGAAGACGAACCTCTCAATCTACACCCAGCCGGCATTCTATCCCGCTCTGGCCACCAAGCAGAACGTCTACGTTTACCCCGCCAGAATCACGCCTGACTTGGTGCTCGTGAACGTGAAAACCTACCGCGGTCGCGTTTACCTCAAGAGGCTCCGCGGGATGGCTGGGACAAAGTACGTTTGCATATACTCAAAGGACGGAATAGAGGTTTTTATGAAAAAGGGCCTAAAGCTGCCTCTTCCCCTCAAAGAACTCGATTAACTCCTCATCACTGATTTCCTCCTCCGTGTAGCCGAGCTCCCTCTTCTGGAGCTCTATGAGGCCTGGTGTTAGCAAAAGCTTTCCTTCAAGCTTCGGCACAGCGTAGTGGAGCGTTATCTCGCTGAACTCGTCCAGCTTAATCGTCGGGTTCTCCTCGTAGTCAATCTCCCCCAGCCTTTTTCCGTCCGCTATGAGCTTCGCCACTATTGATGCTCCATCTATCGAGAACTGGGGTCTTCCGATGTGCCTTACTTTAACCCCTTCCATCTTTGAGGTTATGAACTCCCTGGTTCTACCCCTGGGGATAGCGTCGCCGAGGATTCCGCCTACGACTATTATCGTGTCCTCCTCGATGTCCTCCGGTTTAAGCTCCTCCTCTGCTTGGAGGTCGAGGACTATTATCTTCGAGCGGTCAAAGGGAAAGCGTGTGATGCTCTCCCCTATAACGCTCCCGAGCTTCGCGAGCCTCTCCCTTTCCTCCGGTAAAACGTTGGTGAAAATAAGCCTGTCCCCCCACCACTCGCTTACGTGCTTATACTCCAGCCAGAGCCAGTCGCTTATATTCTCAAGGTGTTCGATTACTAGGTACGGCATGCTCCCACCGTCGGGCGTTGGGTGAGGTTTTTAAAAGCCCTGCGGTAGTTTCTCTATGTCGTTCCGCGAGAAGTACGCGAGGCTCGCCAGATACTACGATGTCCTAGAAAGGCCCCTCGACAGGTTCTTCTGTCCGCTCCGGAGGAAAGCCATCTCCTTCATCGAAGGAAAAAGAATCCTTGAGGTCGGCGTCGGCGTTGGTAAGACGCTGAAATACTACCCGAGGGACATTGAGCTCTGCGGGATTGATGCCGTTCCCGAGGCCCTTGGGATAGCCGAAAAGAAGGCCAAAGCGCTGGGTCTCAACGCGTGCTTCAGAGAGGCCGACGTTGAGGAGCTTCCTTTTCCGGATAAAAGCTTCGACACAGTTGTTTCTTCTTTCGTCTTCTGCACCGTTCCAAACCCCGAGAGGGGGATGAAAGAAATCCTGCGCGTTCTAAAACCAGGTGGACGGGCGATTTTCCTCGAGCACACGAGGAGCGACTCAAAGCTTATCAACTACTTCTTCCTCTGGCCGATGAAACTGATACTCAACCCCCTCCTTGAGGATGACCCCCTCCGGGAGACCCATAGACTTGTTACCAAATACTTTGAAATTGAGAAGGAAGAAAGCCATTACAGGGGAATAGTGCGTTTGATTGTCGCGAGGAAACCCCTTGGAGAGTAAAACTTTTAAAGTGCCCTTCCCCTAAGATTAACGGGTGTGCGGTGGTAGTCTAGCCTGGTCTAGGACACCGGCCTCCCAAGCCGGTGACCCGGGTTCAAATCCCGGCCACCGCACCAGATTCTTGACTCATCCCTTTTCGAGTGTTTTTCTGAGCTCTTCCACGGGCTTCAGCTCGGAAATTAACATGTTGAAGAGCTTCTCGTCAAGGGCCTCCTTTTCAACGGAGACGAGGAGTATTCCCCTGTTGAGGGTCGCCAAATCTCTGAGGCTTGCTATGAACTTCAAAACGCTCTCGGGTTTGTTTTCGAGGAGCAGGTACTCAACGCAATCAATCAGTATTACCTTGTCGAGGTTCGTCGATTCAAGAAACGCCTTCAGGTTTTCGAGGAGGTAGGGTAACCTCGTTGGGTCAACTGCCTCATCGTGGCGCACCTTCGAAACCCAGAGCACCGGGACTATTCTGAGGCCGAGTTTAGACTTGAAAACATCCGGCGGGTCCCTTGTCACGGCTATACCTGGTAGATGCCTGTGCTTTGTCAGTTCAACAAAGAGGTGCTCCGTTTCCTCGCTTCTTCCCCAGTAGCCCCCGTACGCTATTTCCTGGCTCGGTTCGGTTGCTATCGGCACGATAACGTAGCGACCCCGTGCAAAGGGAAGGTAGAGCATGATAGAAGAGGCGAAGAGGAGGAGTGCCCCCACGGTTAGGAGGACGGAGCGGACTATAAGGTATCCCTGGTTTCCATAGAGGACTGAGGTCCTGAGGAGCACACCTATCAGCTCGGCAATCACGATTAGGAGAAACGCACCAACGAGGACGTTGAAAACCCTGGTGAAGTACTTTACCCTGAGGTTCCTTTTGATGCTCTTCTCGACCGCGAGGAGCATTATGACTATTGCAAGGGACAGAAGCAACACGGTGAGGTCACGGAGGAAGTAGCCCATTGAGAGTATCTGAAACATGGGGGAGATTTTGACGTTGAATTTTTTTAACAGTTTCGAGGGGTTTTTAAGGTGTTGGAAAATTTATCCGACGGTGGTGGCCATGTCCTGGAGGGAAAAACTCGGTTTGGTTCACATCTACACCGGAAACGGAAAGGGGAAGACAACTGCCGCGTTTGGCCTCGCGGTGAGGATGCTCGGCTCCGGTGGTAAGGTTGCGATAGTCCAGTTCATGAAGGCTCCGAAGGTCTACGGGGAGCAGAAGAAAATCGAGAAATGTGGTGCCCTCATAGAGTCCTTCGGCCTGCCGAAGTTCGTCCACGGGAAGCCCGAGCCCGATGATATTGAGGCCGCTAAGAGGGCTCTGAAGAGGGCGGAGGAACTCGTTTCCAGCGGTGAGTGGGACTTGGTAATTCTCGATGAAATCTGCGTTGCCTTGGGCTTCAAAATGCTGGACGTTGAAGAAGTCAAAGGGCTCATAGAGAGAAAGGCACCAAAAACGGAACTCGTCCTCACCGGTCGTTACTGCCCGGAGGAGCTGTTTGAGCTCGCCGACTACGTTACGGAGATGAGGGAGGTAAAGCATCCCTACCAGAAGGGAATACTCGCAAGGAGGGGCGTTGAATACTGAGGTCTTCGTCAGGAACCGAAAAGCTTTTTAGTTAGGAAAGCTTAAGATAAGCCGGGGAGATTTTAGTAACAATTTTTTAGGATAATCGGAAGGGGGTGATGATATGAGCGAGCTCATCCAGCAGATTGTTCAGGTTCTCAAGGAGCAGGTTGTTCAGGACACCGTTGTTCCAAGGAACATTAGGAGAGCGGCCGAGCAGGCGATAGAAGTTCTCCTCGATGAGAGCAAGGAGCCGGCCGTTAGGGCCGCAGATGCAATAGCAATCCTCGAGGAGATTAGCGAGGACCCAAACATGCCCATGCACACGAGGACAATCATCTGGGAGGTTCTTGGCGCTTTGGAGCAGGTTAAGTGAGCCTTTAGTTTTTCCGCTCATTTTCTGCTTAAGTACCAGAGTTTTGCACTCTCCTCGACGAGTTCCGCCTTATAAAATGCCTCCCTCAAGCTTTTTCCAACGGTGACTATGCCGTGCCTGGCCATCAGAACGGCATCCTCGTTTCTCAAAGCTTCCGCCGTAACCTCTGCCAGCTCCTCCGTCCCTGCAGGCCGGAAGGGGGCTATCGGGATTCTGCCGAGGTAGAGCTCTGCCTCAGGGGTTATGATTGGCAGTTCGCCTTCAAGGAGAGTTGATGCAACAATCGAATAGGGCGGATGAAGGTGGGCTATCGCTTTCACGTCGGGCCTCGCTTTATACACGGCCAGGTGAAGCCTGTATTCGGAGGAGGGTCTAACCCCTGAGAGCCGGTTTCCGTTCAGGTCTATAACGGCCACCTGCTCCTCGCTCATCTCGTCCATAACAACTCCGGTTGCCTTGATAAACACGAGGTTACCAACCCTAATGCTCAGGTTCCCCCCGAATGCGGCCGTTAAACCCCTCTCGTGGGCCTTTCTTGAGTATCGAACGAGCTGACGCTTGGCTACTCTTGTCACGTTAATCACCCTCAAAGTTTTTTTAGCATCTCAATAAGCTCTTTCTTGGGAATTCCATTCCAAAGGGAAACTTTGTTGAGAATATCGTTGAGTGTTCCCTTGGAGATTTCATCGTGGTATGGGACGGTTATCTTGTGTGTCCCCATCGATGTACTCTTTTCAAGCCTGACGTGGCTACCCCTCTGTCTTACCACCGAGTATCCAAGTTTTTCCAGGAGTTTTATCAGTTTTTCCCCGCTAACTACTGGCAGTCTGCTCAACGCGAGACACCTCAAATTGTGATAGTGTTAAAACAACGATTTCTTCTCCACGTTCTATCTCTTCCTCGAAGTGGAGTTCTACTGCCTCTCTAATGTTCTCCATGAGTTCATCCAGGGTTTTTCCCTGGGTAAAGATATCGTCATCGATTCCTTTGGCGCACCAGTATTCGCCATCGAAGTATACCTCAAACTTGACTATCATGTTTCACCACACTCATCCTTTGTCCTGCACTTACTTAACCTTAACCCCGTAACCACAGTCGAGGCAGATTGCTCTCTTTCCGCGCCACCTCAGTTCACCGCCACATATTGGGCACGTATCTAAGTTTCCACTCTCCTTCCAGCGCTCGAAGGTCTCACTATCGATAACGAGGTAGATACCGTCCTTATCCTCCTCGAAGTCCCCGAGAACGGGATTGCTCTCCAGCTCGCCGGTTTCTATGTTAACTATAACCGGTTCAATCCCTATGTTGCCCTCGTACTCCAAATCGTTCGCCGGGAGGATTTCGAGGATTAGCGAGTTGAGTTTCCTGTCGTGATACGCTATGACCTCAAGGGCATCGCTCACCTCCCCGCTCGCTGGAATAAGGTCAACTACGATGTTTTCCCTGGGGAAGAGTAGGGCTATCACGTCACTGCTCCTGAACAGTGCCAGCCCCCTGCCTTGATAAAGTTCCTCGAGACCGAGTTCCTTCAGGAAGTCCCGGACTTCCTCGCCCGAGGGTAGCCTCTTGTCATTGACCATGACGATTGCCATCCTTCTCGCTAGGGGGATTGCGACTGTTATCGGCTCGTCCATTTTCCCACCGCAGGTATTCGAGGGGAAAAATTTATAAACCTGTCCCGGGGATAATGGTTCGGGCCACCCAGTAGGGTCCCGCGGTAGCCTAGCCTGGGAGTGGCGGCGGACTGTAGATCCGCAGGTCCCCGGTTCAAATCCGGGCCGCGGGACCACCAGAATTTTGAGCTTTTCTCAAAGTCCTTTTGAATGAAATAAACCTCGCTGTCAAGTTGCTTCTAGCTTATTCTCGGAGAAGTGGATGTTTTAAAATTGATTTGGGACCTCAAGAAGAAGTTAAAAGAGGTCCCCGGTTCACTTCATCCTTTCGAGGATAATCGCCGGACAAACCTTGAGGACGCCGTCAATCCTTCCGATTTTGTTTGAGATGATGTCCGAGAGGTCCTCGCCGTCCTTTGCCCAGACTTCGGCCATTATCATGTGGTCACCGCTCGTGAGGTAGACGTGCCTCACGAAGTCGAACTCTTTGAGCTTGCTCGCCACCTCAAAAATCTTCTCCGGCTTGGTATCTATTCCGGTAATGCTTACGAGGTTGTAGCCGAGCTTTGCCGGGTCAACGACTATCGTGTACTGCTTTATTACCCCGGCCTCTTCAAGGGCCTTAACTCGTTTTCTCACCGCCGTCTCACTGATACCGAGGACTTTGGCTATCTCCGTGAAGGGTGTTCTAGCGTCTTTGGTGAGCATGTCAAGTATAATCCTGTCCCTCTCATCAAGCACAATCCACCACCTAAGTTCTAATTACGCACCCACCATTTATTAAGGTATCGGTCTTTTCGGTTTAGGTCTCGAACCTCTTTAATTCAACCACGGCTTCAACGTGTGGCGTATGTGGAAACATGTCAAGGCCCACGGCACTCTCGATTCTGTACTTCTCCTTCAGGTGGGATATGTTTTCGGCGAGCGTTTTGGGGTTGCAGGATACGTAAATAAGCCTTTCGGGTTCGTCTCTCAGTATTTTTCGGATTAGCTTTGGATGAAGGCCCGCCCTGGGTGGGTCAACAATAACAGTATCGTAGTTTGAAAGGCTTTCGACGTCTTTGTCGCTTCCAACCTTGAAGGTTGCCTCAACGTTGTTTATTCGGGCGTTTTCGTTGGCCATCTCAACGGCGAAGGGGTTGATTTCTATCCCCTCAACTCTAAAGCCCCTCTTCGCCAAGTAGACCCCAAACGTCCCAACGCCAGAGTAAAGGTCAAGAACCCTTTCACCGTTGGCGAGCTTGGCAACTTTTCTAACTAGGTTGACCGCCTGATAAGTGTTCGTCTGGAAAAAGCTGTTCGGGTGAATCAAATATGTAACGTCGTCCAGCCTTTCCCTTATGAATGGCTCCCCCCAGAAGCGTTCAACGTCGCCATAGGAAACGTCGCTCTCGCTCCTGTTGACGCTCCAGTAGAGTGAGGTTGCAAAGGGAAAGTAGTCTGGGAAGGACTCCGGTAGCTTTCCTTCCTTTGTTACGAGGTTGACCATGACCTCGCCGGTGAACTTTCCTTCACGGATAACGATGTACCTCAAAAAGCCCTTGTTCTTCCGAATGTCGTATGGCGAGAGCTTTTCATCCTCGATGAACTCCCTCAGGGCGTTCAAAACCCTTCCACTCGTCTCCCCAAAGACAGGACATTCCTCGATGCCAACGACATCCCACCACGTTCCGTAGCGCCTGAACCCAATCCCTTTTGTCGAGATGACAATATCAATCCTGTTTCTGTGGCCGTATATTACCGGAGAGGGAATAACCTCGACATTCATGCCAAGATATCTGGAAAGTTTTGATGATTTAAACCGGAGCTGTTCCTTATAGGGTATGTGCTGGAGCAAACAGCCCCCGCACCTACTGAAATGAGAACATTTAGGCTCAACCCTAATCTCAGAGGGTTCAACGACTTCAAAATCGGTCGCTATTAACTTTTTTTTCTTTTTCCTCCACTTTCTGACTTCAACGATATCTCCTGGCGCAGTGTACGGGACGAGTATTTCTTTCCTCCCATTCCTGAGAACTCCGAGTCCCTCGTCGCTTAGCTTCTCGATAACTCCCCTCATGGCCGGCGATGCTCGTGAGTGCTTATAAACCTGCCCTTTGAACATTCGCCAAAACTGTCCACGGAAGGTTTATTTAGTTCTAGAGCATACTATTATCGGTGCCGGGTTCATGTTCGGGCGCCGTAAGGATATAGTCTATAAGGTTTTGGCAACCAAGAAGAGGGCCGTTGCCCTCCAGAACCTCAGTGCCGAGCTCGAGACACCCGCTCCGGCTTTGCTCAAAACCGTTAGGGAGCTGGAGTCTGAAGGTCTCGTTGAGGTCTTCTACGGCCGTGAGAAGGCCTCCATCATGGTGAAAGCCAAGACGCTTGAGGACTACATTTGACTTCAATCATTTTCTTTAATCAACGGAAATCGGAGACGAGCTTATGGTATCGATAGTGATTACTGGCAGAGGTGGTGCCGGGAAGACGACAATGACGGCCAATCTCTCGACTTATTTCTCTGGAATCGGCCTCAGAACCCTCGCGATAGATGGGGACCTTTACCTTCCAAAACTCGCCTTCCACTTCGGAGTATACAACCCCGTGACGAACCTCCACACTCTACTTAAGAACGAGGAGTCGAGCCTTGAGAATTCCATTTATCGGGACGTGAGGACCGGCGTTGACGTCCTCCCTGGGAGTTCGAAGCTCTACGACATTCTCGACATAGACCAGAGAAGGCTCAGGGGGATTGTGATGGAAGTTCAGGCCAAATACGACGTTACGCTGATAGATTCCCCAGTGGGGATACCCTTCGACACAATCTCGACCTTCAGGCTTGCTCAGTATCAGCTAATCATAATCGAGGTCGAGAGGGGGCCGATTCACTCCTTCCACCGTATGGTTGAGAACGAAGTCGAGAAGCTGAAGGCTATCGGCGAGGCTTATGGCCTAAAGGTTGGGGTCATCATAAACAAGGTTCGCGAAGCCGAACCTGCAATTGAAGGTATAGTGAACTTCCTCGAGGGGAGCTTCAACGTCCCGGTCGTTGGGATTGTTGCTCACGACCCGGCGGTTCCCGCGAGTCAGAACGAGGGAATCCCCGCTATAGCCTTCTCCCCGCACGCGAGAGCATCGAAGGACATAACCACGGCGGGAAGGGTCCTGAGCGAGTGGGTGTTTGGGAGGAGAGAAAAGAGGAGCCTCTGGGAGAGGATAAAGGAGGCCTTTCTGTCAGTCCTCCACGGAGTCCCTTCTGGTGAAAAGCTCTGAGACGGTAACAAGGGGTGCAAAGGTGTAGTCCTTCAGGTTTTCCCCCGCGCCTTCCTCTCTATCAACGACGACTAGGATGGCCGTTACCTTAGCTCCCTCCTTCTCAAGGACCTTCGCTGAACGGAGGACGCTTCCACCGGTCGTTGTCACGTCCTCGACGAGGAGAACCCTATCTCCGGGCCTTACCTCCCCCTCAATCTGACTCCCGGTTCCGTGGCCTTTAGGCTTCTTCCTGACGATTACGAGGGGCTTGCCCGTTTCGAGGGAAAGTGCCGTCGCTATAGGCACCGCCCCGAGCTCGGGGCCAGCAACTCTGTCGAACTCAACTCCAAGCTCTTCGGCCTTCTCTTTCATTAGCTCTGCAATCAGCTTTAGAACCCCGGGGTTGGTTATGAGCTTCTTGACGTTGATATAGTAGTCGCTCTCCTTCCCTGACGTCAGCACAAAGTGGCCGAAGAGTATGGCCTTCTCCCTGAAAAATGCCTCTATTAGCTTGTCTCTCCTGTCCATCTAAACCACCAGCTGAGGTTCATGGGCATGTTTAAAAAAGTGACGTGAGGTTTTCAGTTTAACACAATCCAGTTAACCGAAAGGCTTAAGTTACCATCGCCCAAAGTTAGGCGGTGGTCACATGGTTGGAGAACTCGTGGTTGTTGCCTACGTATTCATAGCGCTCATCTTTGGGGTTAGAATATTCATGAAAACCCTCTCATGGCTGGCCGAGACCAATAGGGCCGTTTTTCCCGTTTCAAAACTTTTAATACTCGGCTGGGGCATTATTGCCTTCGTGACTGCGCTCCTCCTTGAGTTCGCGGTGATATATCCACTTTGGGGAAGCTCAGCGATGTTTCTAGCTCTAGCAATCTTCGTCGGCCCTATAGAGGAGGGGGCAAAGCTCCTCCCCTTCGTTTTTAGCCGATGCAAGGACACGATGACGCGGTGGAGACTTACTCTAAAGGTTGCTCTCTTTTTTGGAATTGTGGAGGCGCTCATTTACTTCGTGGTTCTTGCCTCGCGTGGAAACTTAATCGGGGGTTTTCTGAGACTCATAATCCTGATGTTCCACGTTGCTTGGACGGCAGTGGCTCTCGAAAGTGCCCTTCGCGGTTCCCTCCTTGAGGGCTACCTGCGTGCCTCCCTCCTCCATGGCCTCTACGATGCACCTATCCTTCTGATGCCCTTCGGCGGTGGAATAGCCGGCCTGCTCGCACTCGGCGGAATATGGGCAGTCATTAAGCTCTACAATTCCATCGATGGGGCGTTTAGGTTCGCCATAGATTACGAGAGAAGACTCCTCGAGCGGAGGAAGACAACCTTTGGAACCCTCTATTCGGACTTGGGAACCCTTGAAAATGAAGTAGAAAAAGAATCCGAGGAAGAAACCAGCGAGGACCTTACTTCTTGGCCTTGAACCTCTCCTGGAACTCGTAGAGCTGGGCGACGCGCTCTATCGTGTCTGCCTCCTCCGGGCTTTTGTCTTCCCTCAAAGCCACGTAGCGCGGGAAGCGGAGTGCGAAACCGCTCTTGTATTTGGGGCTCTTCTGTATCTCCTGGTAAGTGACCTCGATGACGACCTTAGGCTCAATCTCGACGAACTTGCCCTCCTCCCTGACAATCAGGGGCTTCAGCATCTTTGTGAACTCCATCAAGTCTTCATCTGTGAACCCACTCCCGACCTTTCCGACCGGGACGAACTCACCGCTGTTCGGGTCGTATGCGGCAACGAGGAACGAGCCGAGGAGGTGTGCCCTTCTTCCTTCGCCCCATTCCGCGCCGATGATGACAAGGTCAAGGTTCTCCATCGTCGGCTTAATCTTCAGCCACTTCTTGCCTCTGTTTCCGGGCTCATATATTGAATCCAGTCTCTTTGCCATGAGTCCCTCGTGGCCAAGCTCCAAAGCCCTCTTGTAAAACCCCTCGGCCTCTTCAACCTTCTTTGTCACGAGTTGCTCGGCGAGTTTTATTTTCTCGCTTTCGTTGACGCTCTCTTCGAGTCTCTTCCTCCTCTCCTTGAAAGGAGTGTCTATGAGGCTCTCGCCTTCGACGTAGAGAATATCAAAGAGGTTCAGCTCAAGGGGAATCTTCTCAATCATCTCCTCGATGTTGTACTTCCTCCTGAACCTTCTCAGGACGTACTGGAAGGGCCTCGGTCTACCGTTTTCACTAACGGCCACCAGCTCGCCCTCAACTATAACCCTCGAGGGTTTTATTGAGGCTTTCACGGCTTCAACTATCTCAGGTATCGACCGGGTAACGTTTTCAAGCCTTCTTGAGTATATTATCACCCTGTCGCCGTCCCTGTGAACCTGAACTCTAGCGCCGTCGTACTTAATCTCGAATGCCGCCTCGCCGCCCATTTCTAGGAGTGCGTCCTTTACGCTGGCCGCGTTTTGGGCCAACATCGGCCTTATGGGTTTTCCTATTTGTATGTTGACCTTCGAGAGACCCTCGTTTCCTTCGAGCTTCGCTATCTTTGCAACGTAACCGAAGTCGCTCGTGAGCATGTAGGCTCTTTCCACGAGTTCGGGCTTGACTTTGAAGGCCTCGGCTATGGCGTCTCTCAATATTCCCTCGGCAACACCCGTTCTCATGGTTCCCAAAACGGTTCTAGCTATGTATTTACCCTCCTCCGGCTGGGCGTCCATGAAGAGGTTCGCTAAATATTTCATCTTCCTATCCTGGCTTCCCTCCCCTTGGGCTTCGGCTATCTTAACGAAGGTGTTATAAACGCGCTTTATCGTGAGTGGCTGGCTGAAAAAGCTCCTTTGCTTCCTTTTCTTTAGCGCTAGGGCAACGCTCTCACCCAAATCCCCGGTGTCCTTGATGGAGTTCTCTATCTCCTTTTCCGGAACACCCGTTGCCATGGAAACAGCCCTTATGAGCAGTTTTTCCCCAACGCCAAGCTCGCGTTCGTCCCAGTCAGGAAAGACCTTGCCAAGGATAAGATAGGGCATTATCTCAAGCAACTCATCCGGTGTTTTCTTGAGGAAGTCCGCGACGAACCTGGTCTTCAGCGTTTTGAGAGTGGTCTTCTCAAGCCTCCTGTAGAGGTCTGCCAGCTCTGAATACCTCATATCACCCATCCTCACCACCAAGAAAAATACGGCGAGGGGGATAAAAGCCTAGTGGGGAGACGTTTAAATATTCTGACACCGTAAATAACTCGATGCTGGAGGAAATCGAGAGGGAAATGGAAGTGGCAGAGGAAGAACTCTCCTCAGCTTACATACTCTTCGAGCACGGAAAATACAGGGATGCAATAAGCAGGGCATACGTTTCACGCCTCAAGGGCGCTCCTCCTGTTCAAAGAGCCCTCCCCCAAGAAGCACGCGGGCACGGTTTCGATGTTCGGGAAGTACTACGTGAAGGATGGCCTTGTTGAGGAGTACTACGGGAAGACCCTTACCAAGGCCTTTCAGATGAGGAGCAAGGCTTGACTACAACGTGATGTATAGGCTCGAGCAGGAGGAAGCAGGATTAAGGGGTCTATCTCTTCGGTTCCTATGTCAGGGGGGACTACACCGATGAAAGCGATGTTGATGTTTTGATAATCGGTGATTTGTCCCTCGATGACATCATTGATAAGGTGTTCAGAATTCTAATGAAGCACGGCATCCTCCTCAACGTAATAATAGAAAAACCAGAGGAATTCGAACGCTGGAAGGACACTTCCTTCCACGGGACGGTTCTATCCGAAGGAATTCGGGTCTATTAACCCAGCCACCTTCCAACCTTCGGCTTCCCCTCGTGGATTTCCGCGACGTCGTATGGAACCTCAAGGTCCGACAGGAGGACTTTGGCACTTTCTAGTTCTTTTTCCCTCGCCAGGGCAAAGAGTCCCTTCCCAAGCATTATCATCGAGCTCGGAAGTTTCAGAACCTTGTCCAGCTCCCTCGCCAGTTCAAGGAGTTCACCGCTTAACAGACCCGTTCTTTCGGCGAACTCCCTTGCGAGGACCATCATACGCTCCGGTCTCGGTTCCATGAGAAGGCTTTCAAGGGCTTTCCTTCCCTCGGCCTTTATTGCATTTACAACGTCGCCGTCGAGGATTTCCTTCGTTGAGAGCCTCCCGAGAGGAACGAGGAGAACCTTGTACTCATCAAAGAAGAGGTTGTCAGTAACGCCTATTCCCGGGCCGCCGGCTTTAACGCGAACCTCTATCCCCCCGGCGAGCTGGCCTATAACGTCGCCGAGACCCCCTTTGTATTTCACTTCGGCATTATGGGCAAGCTGAGAAGCCTTGAGCCACGTCCCGCCGAATGCGTAGCTTAGAACTAGGGCCGTTCCTAAGGCTCCGCCGGCACTGTTTCCAAAGCCGTAGCCGTTTGGGTAATCAAAATACTGCCATATCTCAACCTCGCCTATAAAATCTTCAGGAACGAGCTTTTCGGCAACGGAGTAGCTGATTATGGCTTCTTTCCTCTTTACAGGCTCGCCGTTGAAGGCTATATGAACGTGCCTTTCAAGGGTTCCGGTCTCGATGCTGGCAAAAACGTTGGTTCCCTTGTCGAGGTTGATTCCCGCTCCGAGAGAGCCGGTTTTGAGGGGGTCTTCACTGAGTACAGGAACGAAGAATGCTGTTATGTGGGCTGGAATAAATGACCTGATGAGCATCTGAACCACCAGAAAGAGTGCGAGAGGACTCTTAAAAGGATTTAGAAAAAATGAAAAACTCAATCCTCAGCCACATAAACCGGTACTTTTCCGTGGGGGATGCCGTACTTCTTTCCGTACCACTCACTAAGGACATACCAGGCAATCACTAGGAGCACTATGCCAATGGGTAGGAGGATTGCCCAGTTCCTGATGCCGAGACCGAAGAGCAGGTAAAGGATGAGGCCAACACTTGATGCCGTTACCGCGTAGGGTATCTGGGTCGTAACGTGGTCTATGTGGTCCGAACCGCTGAACATCGAGCTCATGATAGTTGTATCACTTATTGGGGAGCAGTGGTCTCCGAAGATACCTCCTGCAAAGACGGCGCCTATGCTTGCGAAGACCTCTGGTCCAAGGTTACCGGTGATGCCATAAGCGAGGGGTATGGCTATTGGTAGCATTATGCTGAAGGTTCCCCAGCTGGTTCCCGTTGTGAAGGATATGAACATTGAGATGATGAACACTATCAGTGGAATCCAGCCACCGCTTATTCCTGCGCTTTTTGCAAGTTCGACTATATACGGAGCTGTTCCAACTGCATCGGTGGCGCTCTTGATACTCCACGCGAGCAGTAGGATTGTGTTTGCTATTACCATCTGCTTCATACCCCTGACCATGGCGTCCTCCGCTTCCTCGATTGTCATCTGTTTTGTGGCGAGAACCAGAGCGAATGCAACGACAACCATGGCAAAGCTTCCCCAGAGGAGTGCCATTGCAGAATCAGCGTTTCCAAGAACCTCCCTTAAACCCCCTTTGGCGAAGGCCTCGCTTCCACCTCCTGTATACCACATTCCATAGAGTGTGACAAATATTAGCGTTAGTATGGGCCATACGAAGAGGTGGACGCTGCCTCCCTCTTTCGGCACACCGAGGTCGACCTCGGTTGTCATGAGTGGTTTCGCACCATCGCGGAGAACTTTTCCAGTTGTCCTGGCGCGCATCTCGGCGTGGAGCATTGGGCCGTAGTGCCTGTGGAAGTATGCCACAAGAAACACGAGGAGTATTGCGAGAATCGAGTAGAACCTGTAGGGGACGCTGTGTGCCCAGGCTCCATATGGCCCCCCTACAGAGGTAAGGTCAACCTTGAGCTTGCTGAATGCGTCCCCAATGAGACCAACTTCGTACCCAATCCATGTTGAAACCACAGCTATACCTGCAACCGGTGCGGCTGTAGAATCGTCTATATAGGCCAGCATTTCCCTAGAAACCCTCGTCCTATCGGTTATTGGCCTCATGGTGTTTCCAACTATTATGGTGTTGGTGTAGTCATCGAAGAATATAAGCACGCCTAATAGCCATCCCATCACGGAGGCGCCCCTGCTGGAACGAACCCTACTCGCTAGGGCTCGACCCACGGCGAAAGCCCCTCCGGATTTATATATCAGCCCAACTCCAGCTCCAATAAGGAAGTCGAAGAGCAGTATTTTAACGTTCCAGCTATCACTGGCGTTTTTAACGAGCCAATCAATGGTCTGGGTGGTTCCAGTTATTGGGTTCCAACCTGAAACCATAACGCCTCCAATCCAAACCCCTGCAAACAGCGCCAGAATGACCCTCTTGGTCCACATGGCCAGAATAATTGCCACCAGTGGTGGAAGCAGGGACAACACACCAAAGTCTGCCATAATTTTCACCTCCGGAAATTCAAACCCGAAATTCATTCCGTATATATAATACTTTCTCGAAATTTTTTGTCAATTTGTGGTGTCCAGCCGAATTCCCTCAAAAATCCGCGAACATCACCGAGCTGTTCCTTGCCTTAACGTTCGTATGGGTGTGCCTGAGTATATTATAGAACATTGAACCAATAAAAATCTTTCTCAAAAACGTTCCGGTGTGGGTCGTGCAAAAGAGATAAAACTAAAAATCGTAACGCCAGCGACCCCTAAAATTTACAGAAAGGTGAAGGGCATCTCAACTGATTTCCTTGAGAATTTTTGCCAGTTTGACGAAACCCTTCTCGAGTTCTTCCCTTATCTGAGGCCTGTAGAGGGCAGCTGCGGGATGATACATTGGCATTATGATGATTTTCCCGAAGAGGGTTCTTGCTTCAAAGGTCCTCCCGTGGATTTTGCTTATCGGTTCTGGCTTGAAGCCAAACTTCTGCAGTATGTAGCTCATCGAGTACCTCCCGAGGGGGACGATTACCCTTGGCTGAATTATGTCAATCTGTCTGTCGAGATAGGGCGCGCAGGCCTTGATTTCTTCTTCCGTTGGGTCACGGTTTTCGGGAGGACGGCATTTGACTACGTTAGTTATGTAAACCTCCTCCCTGCTGAGGCCTATCATCTCCAAGAGCTCGTCGAGAACCTTACCGGCTCTACCAACGAAAGGCAAACCCTTCTGGTCCTCCCAATAACCTGGGGCCTCTCCAACGAACATCACCTTGGCGTCGTAGCTTCCCGCCCCCGGGACGGCATTGGTTCTTAACTTGCCGAGGGGACATTTCTGGCAGTTGCGAATCTTCTCTTCGAGCTTACGCATGATGTCTTCCTTGCCCATAGGCATCACGCGAGGGTCTTTTGGCCGAGGTAAGCTTTGAGGAACTCACTCCAGGCCGTGTAATAACCCCTCTCGTAGTCGTCGCGAAAATCCTGGGCGGCGAGCTTTGAGTAGGTCTCGAGCAACTCTTTAGCCTTCTCCCTGTTGTTGCTGGAAACCAGCTGGACAATGAGGGAATCTGTGTCGTTATCCTTGAGAGCGTTCATTATGCCCTCGACGGCCTTCGCGTAGCCTCTGCCCCACTCATTGTTGCCCGCTATTTTGATTAGCTTTTCCAGATGGCCTTTTGCCCTGCTGAAGTCCCTCCTAAGCAGGGCCCTAACCAACATTTCCATCCTCATCTCGCGAGCCGGCATTCAACCACCCCAATGGCTTCCGAAAAAGTGCTTTTAACCTTAGCCCGATTGCCCAAATTTGTGTCATACCCATGCAGGGAAATCTTCATATTTACGCAAAAGCTTTTATACCTTCCCGTTGGATTAGGGGTAGCGGTGATGAACTATGGCTGAGAATGTTGGTGAGGTACCGAGCGGCGAAAAGGAGTTTGAACAGCTCACGAGAAGGGTTAGGGATATAGTGGAGTTCCCTGAAATAAGTGAAGAAGAGTTTGAAAACATGCTCAAAAACGCGAGCAGGGTTTACGGTGGGCCACTTCCCCACAGGACTTACTCACTCTGTCCTGAGACGAGGCGCGTTGTTCCCGCTCTGGTATGGGAGAGTGACGGTAAAGTCTGGATAACCAAACGCTGTCCAGAGGGAATGATAACCGACCTCTACTACGAGAGCGTTGAGCAGTACTATCGCTTCCAGCGCTGGAAGTACGATTTCAAGCTCAAGAGCGTGAACGTTGAGAACACCGGTGTTAACTGTCCCCTGGACTGTGGCCTCTGTGCGAGGCACCGTTCCCATACGAGTCTGCTCAACATAGTGCTCACCAACCGTTGTAATCTCTCCTGCTGGTACTGCTTCTTCTACGCCAAGGAGGGCCAGCCGATTTACGAACCCACTCTTGAACAGATTAGGATGATGCTCCGCAACGCCAAGAAGCAGTATCCCGTTGGTGCCAACGCCGTTCAGTTCACCGGCGGTGAGCCGACGCTTAGAGACGACCTCATCGAGATACTCAAAATCGCGAAGGAAGAAGGCTACGACCACGTTCAGCTCAACACCGATGGAATAAAGCTCGCCTTCGACCCCGAACTCGTGAAGAAAATCCGCGAAGCCGGCACTAATACCCTTTACATGAGCTACGACGGAATGACTCCACAGACCAACTGGAAGAACCACTGGGAAGTCCCACTCATCTTCGAGAACGTGAGGAAGGCGGGTGGACCGGGAATAGTTCTGGTTCCGACTACCATAAGGAACGTCAACGACCACGAGCTTGGGGCGATAATCAACTTCGGTCTGAACCACCTCGACATCGTCAGAGGCGTTAACTTCCAGCCCATTTCCCTCGTTGGTAGGGTTCCTAAAAAGGAGCGCCAGCGCTTTAGGATAACGATTCCGGGGGCTATAAAGAGGATTGAGGAACAGACCAACGGCGTCATAGAGATAGACGACTGGTACCCGATTCCGATAGCGGGCCACATAGCTCGCTTCTTTGAGGCCTTCACCGGTTCGCGCTACTACATGACGAGCCACTACTGCTGTGGCGCGGCAACGTACGTCTTCCTCGACAGGGAACACAAGAGGGTTATCCCGATAAGCCGGTTCTTGGATGTGGAGGGCTTCGTTGAGTACCTCGAGGAGAAGGCGGAAGAGATAGAGCAGTGGAAGAAGCTCGGCAAGCTCCAGAAGCTCAAACTTGGTGCCGAGATATTCCTCAAGTTCAGGAGCTTCTACGACGATAAATACGCGCCGAAGGGCCTCAAGGTTCTCGACCTCATAAAGAACGCCTTCATGCACGGCAACTACGACGCCCTCGGCAAGTTCCACGAGAACGCACTCTTTATCGGAATGATGCACTTCATGGACGAGTACAACTATGATGTAGAAAGGGTGGAGCGCTGTGTAATCCACTACGCGATGCCCGACGGAAGGGTTGTGCCCTTCTGTACCTTCAACGTGATTCCTGAACTCTACAGGGACAAGGTTCAGGCCCAGTTCAGCTACAGCTGGGATGAGTGGAAGAAACTCCACCCGGACTGGGACTATTGGAGCGACAAGTACTTCCGCTCGAAGGAGTTCGTCGAGAAGATGAAGAAGAGCGAGCTCTACAGGAAGACGTACATTGACATCGAGGACTACTTTGGAACGATAAAGACGAAGGCGTGAGGTGATAGAAATGGCCGTTAAACCCGAGAAGAAACTCACAAGGATTGAGCTGGAGTTCGATAAAGGTAACTGGGAACTGACAACCACCAAACAGTACGAGCTCTTAACCAGTGAGGCCGTGTGGAGGGCTTTCCTGAACAGCTACACAGGCAGGGGTTTTGTTGTCTTCGATGAGGAAGTCTTGACAAGGGAAAAAATCCTTGAAACCCTAAAGGAGCTCAACCCAAAGATTGTTGGGGAGGAAACCCTGACCGTTGAGGAGCTCATTGATAAGAGCATGAGCTGGAACAACGTCCTCGCATGAAATCTCTTTCTTTTCTCTCCTCTTATGTTCGTAGTTGCCTACACTGCCTTTAATGCTCATCTTCTACCGCGATTGGAGAGCTTGTGAGTTGCCCTCAATGGCTTGTTCGTTTATGCAACTGAACTGCCCGGCATCGCCTTTGTACTGGAACTCCTGAACCTGTTCTGGGTTGAGGATAGAATATGGGGTTTGGCGACTGGAGTTTCAGCCCTGGTTTTGGAACTGCCGGGGTAATAACTGAGGACGGGTTAGCCGGAACCGTGAGCGGTCCTATCATGGCCCTTAACGGGGTCTTTACCGCCGTCCTTCCTCCGTATCTCGTCGAAGTCATCTAAGATGCACTCGCTCACGCGGAGGCGGTCATTGGCGTCTAAAAAGAGCGTGAAGTCCCTCCTAGCCAGCCTGTCATCGACGGGGGCGTGCTCGACGAGGAAGGCTATTATCTCGGCTGTGCTGTAGGGCACTTTAACGCCGAGTTCATCGGCCCTGCTGAAGAGCCTATCTGGAACCTTAAAGATGTCATCACCACGTTTAACCTCAACACTTACCTTTGAGTTAATCTGTTCCCAGATGAGAAGGGTGTTTCGGGCCTTTTCAATCTTCTCAAGGGCTCTCCTCTCAAGTATGCTAACGTTGGCCCTGCTCGTGCCTAGGAGCTCAGCAATCTCGCTCTGCTTGAGGCCCTTAGCGCGAAGGCGGAGAATCTTGATTTGTTGCTCTGTGAGAAAGCTCTTCATTGTAAACACCAAAGCTTAACAGAACGAAAAAGGTTAAAAAATTTTAGGTTTGCAGGCCAATTAAATCCTCTCGTAAACTTCCTGTGTAATTCTGAGGACGGCCTTGTAGAGCTTCTCACTTATTATGCCTTCCTCGTAGTGTTCAGCCAGCTTCTCCTTGTCGATTATCTCCTTCGTCCCGTCGGGCCACTTAACGATGTCAACTTCAAGGTCAACGTATCTGGCACCGTCAGGGTAAATCTCAACCGGGGTGTTGATGTTATAGTACTCGCCCTTCAGGTTGCCGTTTTTATTATAGTAGCGGTGCACGAACCACCATTTGCCGGCCTCAATCTCGGTTATTGCGTAGTCACCGGACTCTATTGGCAGGTCGAGGCCGTCGTAGAACTTGCCGGGCTTAAGGTGCCTCTTTATGGTCACCTTGAGCGGGTTGTGGCTGACCTCAACGACTTCTCCCGGTCCAATCCTTATCCTCTGGCCATCTGGTTTAACGTGGTCGAGGCTGAAGAGCCAGCCCTTTCTTGGTCCCTTGTTCTCTATTAATGCCTCCCAGAAGCCCTGATTGACCTTCATCCGCTGGCTCGGAACCTTGGCTAAGATTCCCTCCGCTATCTCAACAGCGAAGCCTAGCTCCGGGTCCTTAGCTTTGAGCTGATGGTGGCCTTCAACGGTTGGAACTACTTTGTTCCTTATCTCGTCGAGCTTCTTCTTCGCTCCTCCTCCAAATTCAACCTCATAGATGTTCCTGCCCTCGATGATGAGTGAGGGCGCGAAGTAAGTGTCCGCCTTGGCAAGTCTGTCGGCGAGCTTTGAGAGGCGAACTATCTCGTCCCTTAGGGTGTTCCAGTCCTTATAAGCTGCCGCCGTCCTCCAGAGGATTCCCCACTCGCCGAGGTCTATGCTCAGGCCAAGGATTCTGAGCCTTTCGCGCTCTTGGTTGTCCCTTATTTTCCTTGATATCTTCACGTGCCTCTGGACGCCTATCGGCTTGGGAATCAAAACCGCGTAGTCGCCGGGTATCGTAAGGGTCGTGCTCAGGTGTGGTAGAAGGTTGTGCTTCTTCACCTGAACGAGAACCTCGTCGCCTTCGTTTGCATTGGGAAGTTCTCTCTTTGGAAGTGTCCCTATTGCACTGCCTAGGTCAACGTAAACGTATCTCTCATCAACTTTAACGACGAGACCCTTGTAGATGCCGTAGAGCTGGTATGAGAGCCTCCTAAAGAAGACGTCGATAAGCTCATCCTCAAGGACGGCCTTGGCTTCCTCAACAGCATTTCCAACGAGAACAACACCATGTCTGTCCTTCTTGTCATAGATGTCCACGTCGAACTCGTCGTATGTCTTTTCGAGCCCGAAGCGTTCGACTATCTTGTTGCTTGGTTGACTTATGCCAAAGCCCCTGTCAAGGAACAGCTTCGTCAGGGCCGTTGAATAGATGCCCCGAATCCTAACCGTAAGCCCTGTGCTTGTAGACACCTTCACCACCCCTCATTTTCTTCTCCACTACTCCGATGAGAGTCAGCCCCTCGAGGATTTCCTCAGCGTCTCTCACCCCGCTGAGCTTTTCCACATTCCTCGCTTCAACCCAGAGCAGGCCTTTGGAGTGCCACTCCATTAAAGCTCTCTCAACTCGGTGAACATCGGAAGGATGAGTGTAAAGCCTGTAAATGAACCTTACGAGCGTTTCAAGCCTTTCCTCCATCAGCCTAGTTTTGTAGATTTCCTCCATTATGCCAACCGGAACCTTTTTGTGGTTTTCGCCCAAAAAGGCCAGCCCCTCAACTTCCCCAGAAAGTTCCCCCATGGCCTTCCTTACTGCGTAATCGTAGAGCCTGTGGAACTGAATCAGCCTGTCCAGCGAGGCCTTAAGCTTAACCCTTCCCGAGAAGTCCTCCTCCCTCCTCATGTGGGAGATGACCTCCTCTATTCTGAACTTCATCTGGTGTTCGTTTTTGTATAGCTCCTTTG
Organism: Thermococcus sp.; assembly: GCF_015523185.1. Classification (NCBI taxonomy): domain Archaea; kingdom Methanobacteriati; phylum Methanobacteriota; class Thermococci; order Thermococcales; family Thermococcaceae; genus Thermococcus; species Thermococcus sp. The sequence continues at coordinate 6,789 of NZ_WAKV01000063.1, read as the reverse complement.
AGAGCTCCTCAAGCCTTCCCCCGAACTTCGCCAGCTCGCGGTAGAGGGATGAGGCTTTTTCGAGTTTTTTGAGGGATAACTCCCTCAGTGAGCGTAGTCTCTCCTCGAGGCTTTCGACGTTGTTTTCATCATATAGCCTGGAGAACTCGGACTCAAAACGAGAGTGGAGCTTCTCAATCTCAAGAAGGAGTGACCTGAGCGCGTCAACTTCCATCCCCGAAACCCCCTAGGGTAGGACTTAACCTTAGGCCTACTTTTACTTTTCGATTTTTCTCTAGGCGTGTTAAACACTAACGCTTACCCGAAAGCCTTTTTTAAATCCTCTCCAACTCAACCAAGGTGTTCCCATGACGCTCTACGACCGCTTTGGAAGGCCCGTGACGAACCTCAGAATCTCTCTTACACAAGAGTGCAACTTCCGGTGTTTCTTCTGCCATAGGGAGGGTCAGCGATTTTTAGCTAAAAACGAGATGACGCCTGGGGAGATAGAGAGGCTCGTTAAAATAGCCTCCCGCCTGGGAATAAGGAAGGTCAAGCTTACCGGCGGCGAACCGACGATGAGGGATGATATAATCGAAATCGTGGGGAGGATAAAGCCCTACGTGGTTGATTTGAGCATGACTACAAACGGGAGTAAGCTCAAGGAGCTCGCCAAACCGCTCGCAAAGGCTGGCCTTGACAGGGTTAACGTCTCGCTCCACAGCTTAAAGCCGGAAGTTTACAAGAGAATCACGGGCGTTGATATGCTTGAAACTGTTCTTGAGGGCATAGGGGAGGCAGTAAAGTACCTTTCCCCTGTCAAGCTCAACATGACGGTTATGAAGGGTCTCAACGATAGTGAAATATGGGATATGGTGAACTTTGCGGCCAAAACTGGAACGATACTCCAGCTCATCGAGCTTGAGGCGCCGAGAGAGATGGCCGAGACAGGATTTTTCAGGAAGTACTTTTATCCCCTCAAGCCCGTCGAGAGGGAGCTCAAAAAGCGCGCCGTTGAAATCCGGGAGAGGAGGATGCATAGGAGGAGGAAATACTTTATCCCAACGGACTACGGCATGGCTGAGGTTGAGGTTGTTAGAGCGATGCACAACACGGTTTTCTGTGCCAACTGCACCCGTTTAAGGGTCACCTCCAACGGCAAGTTCAAAACCTGCCTTCTGAGAAACGACGACTTGATAGACTTTTTGACGGCCATGAGAAACGGGGCGAGCGACGCAGAACTCGTTGATATTTTCAAAAAAGCGGTGTTAAAACGTGAGCCCTACTGGAGGTAGAAAGGTTTTTGTGGATTGACGCACAGGTATTTAACGGTGGGACTGTGGGGATAGAAAGTTTTACACCTTATTTCTCGGGGATAATGCTCATAATAATCGGAATCTATGGAATGGTTAAATCCTACTGGGGTTGGAAAAACCATGAGGAGCCCGTTAAAAAGCTCGCTCTAACCCTTCTCATATCATTTGGACTGTTTGGAATAGTTGGGGGTATCTCCGTTTTTCTCACAGTACTCGTTAACCCTGATTTTTGGATTCTTGAGGCTATTGTAATTACTGCAGGATACCTTATTCTGGCTAATGAAGCCCTTGACATACTTGAAAAGCTCAAAAAACCAAAAAAAGAACATACAAAAAGAAAGATAAAATGTTCCCTTCCAGTTGCTGGCATAGTTAAGTCGCGAGAGGAGGCGATAACACTCCTTAAGGCCGTGGCTGTTTACACGGGGCTTCCAATCCTGGTCATAGGCAGGGAGCACCCGGATGAGTGGAAGTCAAAGACCGGAATCGAGCCCGATGAATACATTTGGCTCACGAGGATTGAGCACAAAAAAGCGGTAAGTCCAAGTAGTCTCCACGTTCTCAGTGGAAAGGTTATAGGGTTCATACGGGAGAACCCAGGTAGTGTTATTTATATCGAGGGCATAGAGTATATGCTCTTTTACTCTGACTTCAAGGCCGTTGCCAAGTTTCTTTTCTCAATCAGGGACGTGGCTATGATGGAGGATACTCACATTTTAATCCTAGCCAACGAGGACACCCTGAGCCCGGAGCAGATGGCAATACTCAAAAAGGAGTTTGAGGATGTGGACGTTGAGAAAGTTCTGGAAAAAATGGTGGGACCCGCTCTCTTCGGGGTCATACCTCTCAGAAAGCGGAGGGAGCTCAATGCCGGCACTAAAGGTTCCAAAGACGGAAGCGGAGCCAGTGAAGAGGAAGCTAAAGAAACTCAACCTCTACGACGGGAAGAGGCGACCGAAGAAAGAGGATAACTTCGTTCTCCTGCCCGTAATTGAGGACAGGAGGATTTACTCCCTTGGCTATGAAGTTCTTCCCATAGAGCTCCCGTTCAGACCTGAGAGGCAGATATATAAGAACCTCGAGAGTGTTTTAGTGGAGAGGCTGAGCAAGGAAGAACTAAAATACTTGAGGCGCTACGACGTCATTGGCGACATAGCGGTCATCCAGATTCCCTCCCAGCTGGAACACCGGGTTGACGATATTGTCTGGGGTCTTCGAAAAGTTCACCCCTTCCTTAAGGTCATCGCTAAGAAGGGCTTCCATAAGGGGGCCTTCAGGATAAGGGACTACTCAATACTCTGGGGCGAGGGGAGGCTTGAAACAATCCACAAGGAGAACGGCGTCGAGATTAAGGTTGATTTAAGCAAGGTTTTCTTCAACCCGAGGATGAAGGGGGAAAGATACCGCTTGGCCCAGCTCGTGAGGGACGGCGAGAGGGTTCTGATTCCATTTGCCGGCGTTCTGCCGTATGCACTCGTGATAGCCCGTTACAGGAGAGTGAAGATTACGGCCGTCGAGCTGAACAGGGAAGCCTACGAACTGGGACTGGAAAACATTGAACGGAACAGGAAGAGGCTGAAGGGGAATATAGAGTTCATTCATGGAGATGCATTCAAGGTTCTGCCGGAACTGCCGAGCTACGACCGCGTTATAAGCCCAACGCCGAGGGGAGTCGATGCACTCGCCTTAACGCTGAGCAAAGCTAGGGAATGGCTCCACTACTACGACTTCGTTCACGAGGATGAGCTTGACGCCTTCAGGAGAAAAATACTTGATGAGTGCTCAAGGCAGGGAAAGAGGTGCGAGATAAAGGTAAAGAAGGTGAGCGACTTCAAGCCCCACGTGTTTAAGGTCTGCGCGGATGTGAGGATTTTCTTGGAGTAAAAGGCATACCTTCACTTCTTCAAAAAGTCGAACAGAGTCACCTGCTTGCCCTTTTTCTTTTCGGACTTTTTCTCCTCGCCAACCGGCTCGATTTCCTTCTCCGCTTCCTCAAGCTCATCCTCAGATAGCTCTTTTTCAGACTCTTCCTGAGTTTCCTCTATGTCTTCATTGACTTCCTCGCTCTCTTCGGGTTCTTCTTTTTCCTTCGCCTTTCTTAGACCCTCACGGGCGCTTTCCCTGAGTTTATTCATCTCCTTGAGCTTTTTCTTGATGTTCATGGCCTTACCCCATATGGTTTTGGCCTTGTCCTTGTCTCCAGCCAGGAACTCGACTTCCTTCTCACTTAAATCGAGGAAAACCGTGAAATGGGCCGCTAAGTCGGGATTGTTCTCGAAGATTACCCTTAGGTATTGGAGGGTCTCAAGGGCCTCAATTCTTGCCATGTGCATCTCCTTCATGACCTTCTTGACTATGGAATCCCTGAGAGTTCTCTCGGACTTGCTCTCGGTGAGCATCTTGATGGTCTTTGGCGGATAAATTTTCACAAAGCCCTTTTTCTTGACGCCGGCAACTGCAACTCCGGCCGTCATCATATCCGTTGCATACTTCCAGAGCGAGTAGTTGTTCGTTCTCTTCGCCCTGCCGAGGTAGATGTCAGCCCTGCTTATCGCTTCGTAAGCTCTGGCTATGTCCTCCGGCTTGTAGTAGACGTAGGGAACGTTCTCGTCAATCCAGAGGAGAAGCTCATCGGGATACATGTCCACGCCAAGGGTCGCCATCTTGGCCCTTTTGGCGTTGTCCGTTGCGAAAATCTGAGCCAGAGCCTGAAAAACGCTCTTTTCGACGTCGCGGTAGGCTAAAACTTCCTTCGCGTTCCCGACTCCGCCAATCACAACGGTCTGGAGGTCGTTGATTGCCGCCCTAAGGTCACCGTTGGCTCTCTTGGCAATCTCGTAGAGTATCTCCTTTGGGACGGTTTTGCCTTCCCGCTTTAGGATTCTGACGAGGGCCTTTATGATGTCCCTCTGAGTTAAACGCTTGTATTCAACTATCTGCGCCTTGTTTCTTATCTCCTTTGGAACCTCCCAGTAGTGGTTGGCGCTCATTATTATCGGGTTCTTGGCTTTGTCAATGAGCTTCGCTATTTCCCTGGCACCGCTCGGCTCTATGTTGTCGGCCTCGTCAAGGAAAATCAGCTTTCTACGCTTTCCCAGAATGTCCATCGTGTATGCCGCTTGAACGTAGCGTTCTATTTTCTCGTACGTCCTCTCGTCGCTCGCGTTGAGCTCGATGACCTCGAAGCCGTACTCATGAGCGAGGGCGTAAACCGTGGTCGTTTTTCCCACTCCCGGAGGTCCCGCAAGGATTAGGGCCTTCTTTTTTGGCGGATTTCCGTGGAGCCACGCCTCTACCCAAGCCCTGACCTGCTCTATGGCCTTTTCCTGATTGACAATCTCACTGAGCTTCCTAGGCCGGTACTTTTCAACCCAGGGCACCTCTACCATACCCATCACTTACCCTTCCTGTTCCCCATCAGCGTGAACTGAGCTAGCAAAGCTTCGAGCTGTATCATCTCGTTGGCCCCTTCAACGAGCCTGAAGTTATACTCGCCTATCTTGTCAGCCAAAGCCACCTTCTTGTCCTCGGGAATCGGCAGGTTGAAGACCTCCCTGTGCATCTGTATCAGAACGTCCTCCCCGCTGAGACCCTGTTTGAGGAGAATCTCCCTCAGCTTTTCTCTCGCCTTAAGGAAGTTGCCCTCTAATGCTAGCGTCATCATCTCGCGGACATCTTCAGGCCTTGCCCTGCTGGCAACCAAGAAGACGTTCTCGTCGGTTATCTTCCTGTCAAGGGCGGCTGCCGCCTGAAGGACGTTGATTGCCCTCCTGAGGTCGCCCTCTGCCACATACAGGATAGCCTGCAGGCCTTCCTCCGTTAGCTCAAGGCCCTCGTTCTCAGCTATGTACTTAATCCGCTTCGCTATGTCCTCGTCGCTGAGGGGTCTGAAGCGGAAGATGGCACACCTGCTCTGTATCGGCTCGATAATCTTTGAGGAGTAGTTACAGCTGAGAATAAACCTCACGTTGTTCGAGAACATTTCCATCGTTCTCCTCAGGGCTTGTTGGGCGTCCTGTGTTAGAGCGTCCGCTTCATCAAGGAAGATTATCTTAAAGCTCGCTCCACCTATCGGCTTTGTTCTTGCAAACTCCTTCACCTTCTCGCGTATGACGTTTATACCTCTTTCATCGCTCGCGTTAAGTTCCAGAAAGTTGTGGCGCCAGTTTTCGCCGAATAGCTCCCTCGCGAGGGCTAAAGCGGCGGTCGTCTTCCCCACGCCAGGCGGACCCGCGAAGAGCAGATGCGGCATCGAGCCTGTTTTAGCGTAGTGTTTGAGCCTCTTGACTATGTGCTCCTGACCGACGATGTCGTCGAGCCTTTGGGGGCGATACTTCTCAACCCAGGGCTTTTCAAGAACCTTAACTTCCCTAAGCTCCTCGGCCATGTCTTCCACCTAAAGGTTTATGAGAGCCGAGAGTTTAAGGGCTTTGCCATGGACCCGCTCGAACATTTTTCTATTCCCGGCCTGGTCTACCTTGCGCTGTCGGGGGAGCCGACTCTCTCCGGACTTCTGGCCGTAGGTGTAGGAGCCCTGTTCCCTGACGTTGATGCGCTCTCAAAAGAGCACCGTTCCTACCTCCACTCCCTCCTGCCTTTCCTTCCAACCCTTATCCTCAGCCTGCACCTCGGCGGTTTGCCCCTTCTCTTTGCCCTCGGCTGGGGGAGTCACCTTTTCCTAGACTTCTTCACAGGAGTAATACCACCGGTTTATCCCCTCTCGCGGAGGGGCTGGGGGTTGTCAATGCTAATCTCAGGCCCGAGGAATTTTGGGATTGAGCTTAAACTCATCGAGAGATATCCGGACAGAAAGCACGATTACCGGCTGGAAATCGGCGGAAGTTTTGCACTTGCAATTTTAACAATCCTCACGGCAATAATTAGACTGCACTAACCGGTTCAGTGCAAAACTTTTATACGCCAGTGTCCAATAACAACCGGTGGTTCTCATGGGAAAGCTTGACTGGATTAGGGAAGAACTTCAGGAGCTTAAGGAGAAGGGCCTCTACGTGACCATAAGGAAGCTTGAGAGCGCCCAGGGCCCGTGGGTTGTTGTTGACGGCAAAAAGGTTCTCAACATGTGCTCGAACAACTACCTCGGCCTTGCCGCCCATCCTGAGATTCGTTACGCGGCAATAAGAGCTATCCTCGACTACGGTGTTGGTGCCGGAGCGGTTAGAACCATAGCCGGAACCATGGAGCTTCACGTTGAGCTTGAGGAAAAGCTCGCCAAGTTCAAGAAGAGGGAAGCGGCCATACTCTTCCAGAGCGGTTACAACGCGAACCTTGGAGCTATAAGCGCGCTCCTCAAGAAGGGCGAAGACGGTGTCTTCATCAGCGAAGAACTTAACCACGCGAGCATAATAGACGGAATGCGCCTCAGCGGTGCGCCGAAGGTTATATACAAGCACATCGACATGGACGACCTGAAGAAGAGGCTGGAGGAGAACAAGGACAAGAAGAAGAAAATCATCGTGAGCGATGGTGTCTTTTC
>NZ_WAKV01000062.1 GCF_015523185.1 Thermococcus sp. | reverse complement strand
TGGTGCACTGCTTGAATGTAGAAGAGCCTGTTTCCTCTCACACTTACGCTCTCCTTCCAGACCGCTATCTCGTAGAGGTTGTTCCACTCACGGTGTAAATCCCTGGCGAACTCTATGAGCTGTGCCGTGCTGTCGAAGCCCTTCTCCTTCTCGAAAAGAAGAACGCGCGTAGTGTTCTCAAAGATATCAATTACATCTTTCTCGGTTATCGGCTTCTTAAGTTCCACCATGATGCTGTGAACGTGCATGAGCGTGGTGGGGACAACGAACGCGGAAGTCTCAATGTTTATCGGGATTACCGTCTGGACATCGGGTCCGTGGTGAGACGGAACGGTAACGCTCGGCGTTATGGCGTTTATCGGCCCGCGCTTCGTGTCGTTCGGGTCGGCGGCTCTTCTTATCATCACGGCGTAAACGTAGTCTACGTACTCCTGAATCGCGCTGAGTGTTCTGGTTAAACCGGTCGTGTTGCACGAAACGACCCTGACGTAGTCCTTACCGAGGGCCTTCTCGTAGTTGGCCTGGGCCACGAAGGAAACCTCTGCAACGCTCGCCTTCTCACCGCCCTGGAAAACGGCCTTAACGCCCGCCTTCTCGTAGAGGGACTTGTTCTTCTCTCCCATTCCGCCTGGGGTGGCATCAACTATCACGTCCACCTTCTCAAGGAGGTCGTTTAGGGTTCCGGCAACTTCGAAGCCGGCCTTTTCAAAGCGCGGGAGAAAGTCTTCGCTCGCGGTGTAAACTGGAATTCCAAGCTCTCTTGCGCGGTAAGCCTCAAAGTCCGGCTTGGTTTTGGTTACACCGATGAGCTCCATATCGTCCTGCCGGGTTACGGCGTAAGCGACTCGCTTTCCTATCGTTCCGTACCCGTTGATTCCCACCTTTACCTTCGCCATGGCAACCACCAGGAGTTTTATAGCTGTAAAATACTTAAGCGTTGTTTTCACTCGTGGTGAAAAGTGGTTTTAGCTGAGTGAATTTTAACACTCTCCTGCAAACCTTCTACCGCTGGAGTTATAACGTTCACCGCTAAACTTCAATCGGTGGTGGACATGTTCGCCGAGGTACTGACAATAGGCGACGAACTCCTTACTGGAAACACAGTTGACAGCAATTCCGCTGTTATAGCGAAGAAACTTACTGAGAAGGGCTACTGGGTGAGGAGGAAAACAACCGTTGGAGACGACGTTGGGGAAATTAAAACCGTCGTCAGGGAAATCCTAAGCAGAAAACCCGAAGTCCTTGTGATAAACGGTGGACTCGGACCAACACACGACGACGTTACTATGCTGGCCGTCGCCGAAGCCCTTGGAAGGGAGCTCGCCCTTTGCGAGAAGTGTCTTGAGAGGATTAAGAGTTTCTACCGCGAGCTTTACGAAAAGGGTCTCATAGATGACCCCGAACTCAACGAGGCCCGCAAAAAGATGGCATACCTTCCTGAGGGGGCCCAGCCGTTGGAGAACACCGAAGGGGCCGCTCCCGGGGCTTACATCGAGCATGAGGGTGTCAAAATATTCGTTCTCCCCGGAATGCCAAGGGAGATGAAGGCAATGCTTGAAAAGGAAGTTCTCCCGAGGCTCGGCGAGAGGAAGTTCATACAGAGGAAGCTTCTGGCGGAGATAACCGACGAGAGCAAGCTCGCCCCGATACTTAACGAAACGCTGAAGCGCTTTAAGGTCAGGATTCACTCCTCGCCGAAGGGCTTCGGGAAGTACATCGGACTGATAATATTCGGCGAAAGCGAAGAGGAGATAGAGCGCGCGAAAGCGTTCATGGAAAGCCTGGGAATCCGCTTTGAAGAGGGCTGGTAACCTTTAAATTCTTCTCCCCAAGTCAGTCAGGGGTGAGAAGGTGCAGATAATTGAGGAGAAGCCCAAGGAGGGCATCGTCAAGGTAAAGGCCGAAACACTGGACGACCTGTGGCACCTCTACCACATCATAGACCCGGGTGATGTCGTCTACGCCAAGACCCTGAGAAAGAAGGCCCAGCGAACTGACTCTCTAAGGGCCGAAAAAGTGGAGGTTGTCCCCGTTTACCTCGGGGTTAAGGCTGAGAAGATAAACTTCCACAAGTTCGCCAATCAGGTCCGCGTAACCGGACCGATTGTCTACGCCAGCAGGGACGACGTTCCCCTTGGCAAGTACCACACCATAACAATCGAAGAGGGCACGGTTGTAACAATCCAAAAGCCCCGCTGGAAGGAGCACCACATCGAGAGGCTTAAGGAAGCAGTAGAAGCCTCCAAGAGGGCCAAGGTAATGATAGTTGTCGTTGACGATGGCGAGGCAGACATAGCCCTCGTAAGGGAATACGGCGTCGAGATGGTGGCGAGCATAAGGCGGAACCTCGGGGGGAAGCGCTACAACACCGACAGGGAAAGCGAGGAGAAGAGGTTTTTCCACGACCTGGCGAGGAAGATGGAGGAGCTCATCGAGAGGGAAAGGGTCGAGAAGGCAATTGTCGCAGGTCCCGGCTTCGTTAAGGAGGACTTCTACAAGTTCCTTAGCGAGAACTACCCGGATTTGGCGAAGAAAGTCGTCGTTGAAGACACCAGCGTAACCGGAAGAACCGGTATCTACGAGGTCATAAAACGCGGGACCGTGGACAAGGTTTACCACGAGAACCGCGTTGCGAAGGAGGTCCAGCTCGTCGAGAAGGTTCTTGAAAGCGTTGCAAAAAACAACGGTCTGGCAACGTACGGTCTCAGGGAGGTGGAGGAGGCCATTAACTACGGTGCCGTTGAGACTCTTCTGGTTCTCGATGAACTTCTCAAAGGTGACCACAGGGAGAAAATCGAGGAACTAATGGACGCGGTCAGGTATTCAAGGGGCGAAGTTGTCGTCGTAAGTTCAGAGCATGAGGGGGGAGAAAAACTAAAGGCTCTGGGCGGTCTCGCGGCACTCCTAAGGTTCAGAGTGAAATGATTTCATTCCAGCCAGATTTCAAGCCTCTGCTTTCCCCTTCCGAGGCTGGAGCGCTTGAACTTTTTGATGTGCCCTATCTCCCTTATGTCCTTCACGTGGGTTCCACCGCAGGGGATTACCTCAAAGTCTCTTATCTGGGTATAGCGCGTCTCTCCTTCCCACCATATCTTCATCTCACCGCCCTCGTCAACGTAGCGGTTGAAGGTTTCTATAATCTGCTCCTTCCACTGGTTAACGTTCTCCGGGTAGAGGATGTCGTACCGACCTTTCTCGGCACTCATTCCACTACCGTAGAGTTCCCACTTCCCGGGCAGAACCTCGTTGAGGACATGCTCAAGGAGGTGAAGGGCACTGTGGATTCTCATGAGCCTGTACCTGTAGTCCCAGTCAATCTTGAGCTCAACCTCGTCCCCAACCTTGAACTTCTCGGGTTCAGCTACCACGTGCCACACATTTCCGGTATCGTCCTTATAAACGTCGAGAACCTCGACGCCGTTTATCCAGCCCTTGTCGTGGGGCTGGCCACCCCCAGTGGGATAGAATATCGTCTGATCGAGGAGCAAGGCACCCTTCCGGATTTCTGCGACCTTTGCCTTTGCCTCCTTCAGGTAGGCATCTTCGTAGTAGAGCTTGCGTGTCATTTAGACCCACCATAGAATTGAAAGTGTCGGCCCTTAAATGGGTATCGAAACATCGCCGAGTTTATAAATGAATAACCTCATGTCGCCTCTGGTGAGAACATGGGAAGGCCGGTGTTCCTCGGTAAGGCTTACATAAACTGGTGCGAGAAGTGCAACGTCCCGCTTATCGGGGATTCCTGCGCAATACACGGGAAAGAGAGCATATTCCGTCTCGATGTAACGCCACCAGGTGATTTGAGGTTCGCCTTCGAGAGGGATTTGGGGTTTATCAGGGAGGTTTTCAGGGAGCACTTCGGCGTTGATATCGGGAAAGTCCTCGACGGAAAGGTCGTCCTCCTCAACAAGCTTCCAAGCGAGGATGAGGCCTATGAGATAATCGTAGACGGTTATATCTTCGGCTACGTTAAGTTCGACCCCGTTGAACTTAAATGGAGGGCCGGTTTGAAGGTCGAAGGCGCCATTGCCCTTTGGAAGCTCTACGGGAAGAAAATGAAAAAGTGGGTTATCGTTGACAAAGGCGCGGTGGAGCCGATAAAAAGGGGAGCAAACCTTCTGGCAGTTGGCGTTCTCGAAGCTGATTCCAGCATAAGGATAAACGACGAGGTAATCCTCGTTTCTGAGGACGGCGAGGTCTTCGCCACAGGAATAGCAAAGAAGGACTACAAAGCTCTAATTAAGGGCGAGCGTGGGACTGGGGTTAAGCCGAAGAGACAGAAGACCGTTAGGTACCGCGAAGGAAGAAAAGCGAGCATGGAGGATGTCCTGAGGGCAAACAGCATAGCCCTCGAGGAGAAAGTTGTAAAGGCTAGGGAGTTCATGAGGCGCGTTTCTGAAAAATACTCCGACCTTCCGGTGGCGGTTGCATTCTCCGGCGGAAAGGACAGCCTAGCAGTTCTAGGGCTCGCCTTGGAGGAATTTGGAAATGGCTTTACCGTCTTTTTTAACAACACGGGAATAGAGTTTCCTGAGACTGTTGAGTACGTGGAAGAGCTGAAAAAGGAGCTAGAGCCAAAGGGGATAAAGTTCGTCGTTGCGGATGCAGGAGATGCCTTCTGGAGGGCTTTGTACGTTTTCTCGCCACCGGGAAGGGACTACCGCTGGTGCTGTAAGGTTACAAAGCTCGGCCCGATAACCCTCGCCATAAAGGAGAACTACCCCAAAGGCGTCTTAATGTTCGTTGGCCAGAGGAAGTACGAGAGCATAAAGCGTTTCAAGCAACCGAGGGTCTGGAGGAATGAGTGGGTGCCCAACGAGATTGGGGCATCCCCTATATTCCACTGGAGAGCGATAGAGGTGTGGCTCTACATCTTCAGCAGGAAGCTCCCCTACAACCCGCTCTACGAGAGGGGTTTTGACAGGATAGGCTGTTTCCTCTGTCCAAGCGCTTCTCTGGCGGAATTCGAGAGGCTCAAGAGAGAAAAGCCCGAACTGTGGGAGAAGTGGTTTGAAGCCCTGGACTACTGGAGAAAGCGCTTTAACCTTCCGAAGGAGTGGATTACCCACGGATTCTGGCGCTGGAAGAAGCTCAGCAAGGGCGAAAAGGCCATAGCTAGAAAACTCGGCGTTGAGATTCTGGAGGAGCGCTCATGGGAGCCGGTTAGAGTTGAGATAAGGGAAACGCCAGAGGGTTACGAGCTGGAGTTCAACACAATCCTCAACAAAAAACGCCTCCTTGAGGTCGCCCCAATCCTCGGCGAAGTTACCGTTGAGGGAGACGTCGTTAAAGCTGGAGCGGTCGAGTTCCTCACCGGGACGAGGAAAGCCAGAGCGCCGAACGAGGAGGAGGCATGGAGCGCCTACTATCTGGTTAAGAGGGCCTACGAGTGCGTCGGCTGTGGCGTCTGCGTTGGAAAATGCCCCGAAAACGCGCTGAGCATAGACGGGAGGAGCAAGAAGATAGTGGTGGACTGGGATTCCTGCGTTCACTGTAGGGAGTGCATGGAGGTCTGCCCGCTGTTGAAGATTAAAAACCCAGAGGAGGGAAGCCAGCTTTAGCATCGTAGGGCACCTTTATAAACTCCCTTCCTTTTCTCCCATCGGTGAGGAAAATGGAGGAGTACTTCATCTGTCCTGAGTGCGGTAGTGATGACGTTGAGGTCATTAAAGAGCGCGGAAGGGAGCTAACCCTACGCTGTAACGAATGCGGTAACGTCTGGCACGTGACCCTTCCAAAGCTCGTTAAGGTCCCGCTAATAGTGAGCAAGCACGAGGTGAGCTTCAAGAGCGAGACGGAACTGCCTGAGAGGGAAGAAATCAGGGTTGGTGACATCGTTGAGACTGAAGACGATGAAGTCAGGATTACCGGGATTGAGCTTGAAGGCGGAAAGAGAGCCAACAAGGCCAGAGTTGAGGAGATAAAAACCCTCTGGGGCGAGAGTCTAACCTACCCGAGGGTCATCAAGGTGTCAATCTACCTCCCGAGGGGAATCACCCAGTCCTTCCGCGTTAAGGTTCCGCGGGACGAGGAGTTCGCGATTGGGGAGGTCGTTGAAGTTGGTGGTTACACATTCAAAATCGAGAAGATTAAGACGGAGAACAAGATGCTCCACCACGGGAAAGCCAAAGCCGACAGGATAGTTGCCATCATGGGGCACCACATACCGCGCGCCAGAGCGAGGAGGAGCCTTGAGCTTTACAGGGGCTATGGAAAGGAGACCACCTAATTTCCAAGTGATGAGCTTTTTACTTTCCTGACCGACGGGATGATGAGCTTGGCCGCTACTGATACCGCTCCGCCTGCTTTCTCATGGTAATTATTTTGAACCTTTATGTTCATTTTTTAATGCACGTCGTACTACACGCAAAGGTTATAAAAACGACGTGTAAAGGAGTAGATGGTGATAAAATGCTATCACTGGGAGTGAGACAACTCGACGAGGTTCTCGGGGGTGGTGTTGAGGAAGGTTCGAGCATTGCATTCGTTGGCTCAATCGAATACGACAACATCATCCTCATGCATCAGGCAGTCATGGAGGCCCTCAAGGCTGGTAAAAAGGTGTTGATAGTTGATTTCAGGCAACCACCTCCAACCCTTCTCAAGGAACTCAAAAACCACGGCATAGACTACAGACCGTTTCTTAATGATTCGCTCACTATACTCGACGGCTACTCTAACCTCTACGGGCAAACCGTCCAGAGCGGGGAGAACATACTCCCTAATCCCCTCGACCTTGGTATAACAACGGCCATCATAAAAGAAAAACTCCAGAAAGGCAATTACGACATTTTAGTAATCGACGATTTAACTTCACAGTACACTCTACAATCTAACCCGAAAAGTTACATAAAAGCTATTGTTAGACTAACAAATTCAGTTAAATCTCTTGGAAAGTTTACCTTTGTTGCCCTTTATGCGGATGTATTTGACAAATCAAGCCTTGCCACGATTCTGATTCCCTTTGATTACGTCATCGAGGTATCCCGTGAGGTAGTTGAGATTAAACGCTCACCTAAACCACTTAGGGTTATAGAACCGAGGTTTTCATACATAAGAACGAACAGGGGAATAAGGCTAAAAAAGGAACTCTATCAGAGCCTAGAAGGGCTTAAAGCCCAACTTCAAGCAGGGAAAAACGGAACAATATGGATAAAGGACCTAAAAACACATAGAATTCAAATAAGAGAGGAAGAGACAGAGAGAAGCTTAATTGAGACCGTTTACGACTTCCTTGAGTTTGAAAAGGGTAAGGAACTCCTTTATGTATGGGGTAAAAAGCAATTCATCGGATATGGCGAATACTCCAAGAGACACAGCACAGACATTAAAGAAGCCCTTGAAGACCTGTTTAAGTTTACGATGGCAAGCGGTGGCGGAAAACTCGAACTCGTTGAGCTTTCGGACTCAGTCGTTATAATCCGGGGCATCGACCTCTTCCCGAGCGGAAGGGGGTATCCCTACCCGCTCCATCCTAACTATGCAGGAGCCCTGGCTCAATTCCTCACAGAATTCACGGGCGAGCACTGGGAGGGCGAAGAGACCAAATGCGAGGCGATGGGTGCCGAACACTGCGAGTTCGTGTTGCGAAAGGTAAAGTAGCGAAACCCTTTTAAATTCTCCCCCAAACTCCCCTCGCAAAACCGGATGAACGATGAGGTTTCGGAGGGATGAAAGATGGCGAAGCCGAGCTACGTGAAGTTTGAAGTTCCTCAGGAGCTTGCCGAAAAGGCTCTCGAAGCCGTTGAGATAGCCAGGGACACCGGAAGGATAAGGAAGGGAACCAACGAAACAACGAAGGCCGTTGAGAGGGGCCAGGCCAAGCTCGTTATAATTGCTGAGGACGTTGACCCCGAGGAGATAGTTGCCCACCTTCCCCCGCTCTGTGAGGAGAAGGAGATTCCGTACATCTACGTTCCGAGCAAGAAGGAACTCGGCGCCGCGGCTGGTATAGAGGTCCCGGCCGCCAGCGTCGCCATCATCGAGCCCGGCAAGGCCCGCGAGCTCGTTGAGGAGATTGCCACAAAGGTTAAGGAGCTCATGAAGTGAGCTCCTTTTCCTTCCTTATCACGAAAGGTTTAAGGTTCATCCCGCGAGTCTTTACGAGGTGTGAGGTATGAGCGACGAAGGTTACCCCGCCGAGGTTATTGAAATCGTTGGCAGGACAGGTGTCACCGGTGGCGTTACTCAGGTTAAGGTCAGAATCCTCGAGGGGCGCGATAAGGGGCGCGTTATCAGGAGGAACGTTAAGGGCCCCGTTCGCGTTGGTGATATAGTCATCCTCAGGGAGACCGAAAGAGAGGCGAGAGAAATCAGGAGGAGGCGTTGAAGATGGCCCGCTGGAACGTCTGCTCCTACTGTGGAAGGGAGTTCGAGCCAGGGACAGGAAAAATGTTCGTCAGAAACGACGGAAGAGTCCTGTTCTTCTGCTCCAGCAAGTGCGAGAAGCTCTACTTCATGGGCAGAAATCCAAGAAAGCTCAAGTGGACCAAGGCCTTTCAGGAGGCCAGACTTCAGAGGGCTAAGAAAAAGTGATTTCTTTCTTTTCTTAGTAATTTTAATTCAATGAGTACTTTTGTGAATCCTTAATTTTGAGAGAACGAAATACTTAAATACTAAAAGCCAGTTAGTTTCACTTGACAACCCCGTTGGGGGGGTCGGATGCGACAGAAAGTGGTATGGTTTGTACTCGGAGTCTTGGTTGGAAGTCTGTTTTTGGCATCTGCTTATCCAACCGGGGGCAACGTTCAGTACGTAACCCCAGCGGTTCAGAGGATTCCGGGCAACAACTACACAACCCTTCTCCTCTACACCCCGAATGGCCTTCCGCTGGACGTTAAGAATGTTCAGAAAGCTGTTCAGGAGTTCGTTTTGAAGAGCGCTCCAAAGGCGAAGTGGCACGTCTATGCTGTTCCAGATATTCCACCTAGCTTCGCTCTCTATGGATACGGAATAAAGGTGGCAAAGGACGGGAGGGTTAGCGTATATATAATAGCCTCAAGGAAGGGGTATCCACTAACCTCATTGATGCTCAGGGAGAAACTCTCAAAATGGGCAGTGAAAAGGCCCACCTTTGGGGAGAACATCCCCCTCGGCAAGGATGCTGGCCTTCCTCCGAGCTGGGAAGCGAAAAGCGTTGATAGCAATGGAAACGTTAGGACATACACAGGAGAAAGCTCCCCATACTGGCACAATTTCGGCCCAGTAAAGATTGAAGTCAACGACCCGCCCTATGGAAACATCTATGCAAAGTTCTATATGTATGGTCTCTGGAATGACAACGATCCCAACAGGGAGTACTTTTTGGTTGCCCCAGACAAAAGTGGGGGAGGAAGATACGAAATAGACCCTGGATATGGTCTATGGGAAGTTGGGGAGGATGAGAACTACAAATATTATGTAACTAAATCCGCCAAAATAATTCACAACTGGAACCTTGAACATAATCTTAATCCCAAGCTAGGAGAAGCTGACCCGGTGGAATCCTTAGGTGGACACAGTACCATTCAGGTTACTATAGGATACCCTCCTGCCGTCACGTTTACCGTGACGATACCTGACTCTAAAATGCTCCCTGCAATTGATAGATACACTAAAAAAGCCACGTGGCTCTTGAAGTTTAATACAGACTCTGATGATGCTAAGTATTCCTTCAAGACAAACGTTGCATCGGAAGGGAGCGTGAGCCAGAACGTGCTTCACAATGGACAATGGCATGCTATAGTAAACGTAAAGTTCCAAGCAATGTTCCAATATTACAGTGGTTGGGATACTCACGAGACCTGGGGCGGAGTTACATGGTACGTAAAAGTTGGCTGATATTTCTTTCTTTTCCCTTCGTTTGTGCCTCTTCTCATGGACTCCAAAAAACCTATTAACTACATTCCCCATTCTACAACTGGTGTTGCCGATGGCGGACAAACAGATAGAGAGAACCCTCGTTATTCTGAAGCCCGACGCGGTTGTCCGTGGACTGATGGGCGAAATCATAAGCCGTTTTGAAAAAAGAGGCCTCAAAATTGTGGGAATGAAGATGATATGGATTGACCGCGAGTTGGCTGAAAAGCACTACGAGGAGCACAGGGGCAAGCCCTTCTTCGAGGCTCTGATAGATTACATAACCAAGGCTCCGAGCGTGGTCATGGTCGTTGAAGGACGTTATGCGATAAGCGTCGTCAGGAAGATGGCGGGGGCGACTGACCCCAAGGATGCCGAACCAGGGAGCATAAGGGGCGACTACGGCCTCGACGTCGGTGATGCAATATACAACGTTATCCACGCCTCCGACAGTCCGGAAAGCGCTGAGAGGGAGATAAGTCTCTACTTCAAGCCCGAGGAACTCTTTGAGTACTGTAAAGCTTCAGACTGGTTCTACCACACCCACTCCAGGGCCAGAAAGGAGTATCTGGACAGCATGGATTGTATGGAACGTTAGGCTTTTCTTCCTGTTTCTTCCCGATTTCCCCAGGGGTTAGTAGACGAACCCTTTAAAAGGCCTGGCTTGAGCTAAAGCTTAGGTGATGGAAATGGCCAAGAGGATTAGACAGCCTATTATAGCGGTTCTCGGTCACGTTGACCACGGTAAGACGACATTGCTCGACAGAATAAGAAAAACTAACGTGGCTAGCAAGGAAGCCGGGGGAATAACGCAACATATAGGCGCGACAGAGGTCCCGATTGACGTCGTCAAGCAACTCGCTGGTCCCCTCATAAAGCTCTGGAAGGGCGAGATAAAGCTCCCCGGTTTGCTCTTCATAGACACCCCCGGTCACGAGGCATTCACGAGTTTGAGGGCTAGGGGAGGAAGCCTGGCGGATTTAGCTGTTCTGGTAGTTGATATCAACGAGGGCTTCCAGCCCCAGACGATAGAGAGCATAGAAATACTCAGGCGCTACAAAACCCCATTCATAGTTGCCGCCAACAAGATAGACAGGATTAAGGGCTGGGTCGTTGAGGAAGACGAGCCGTTTTTGGTGAACATCAAGAAGCAGGACCAGAGGGCAGTTCAAGAGCTCGAAACCAAGCTCTGGGAGCTGATAGGAAAGTTCTACGAGCTAGGCTTTCAGGCGAACCGCTTTGACAGAGTTCAGAACTTTACGAGGGAACTCGCCATAGTCCCGATTTCGGCAAAGTACGGTATTGGAATCCCGGAACTTCTCGTGCTCATTGCGGGACTGAGCCAGAAATACCTTGAGGAGAAGCTCAAGATAGAAGTTGACGGCCCTGCGAGGGGTACAATACTCGAAGTGAGAGAGGAGCTCGGCCTTGGAACGACGATAGATGTTATCATCTACGACGGAACGCTGAGAAAGGATGACACTATAGTTGTCGGTGGAAAAGACAAGGCCATAGTAACGAAAATCCGCGCACTCCTTAAGCCGAAGCCCCTTGACGAGATTAGGGACCCGAGGTTCCGCTTCGACCAAGTTGATGAGGTCACAGCCGCTGCCGGTGTCAAGATAGCTGCCCCCGACCTTGAGGAGGCCTTAGCCGGTTCACCCGTCATAGCCGCGAGGAGCGAGGAGGAGATAAAGAAGGCCAAGCAAGAAATCCTTAACCAGATACAGAGCGTCGTCATAAACACCGGAAAAGTCGGCGTCATCGTCAAGGCCGACACGCTTGGAAGCCTTGAGGCCCTGAGCAAGGAACTGCAGGAGAAGGGGATTCCGATAAGGAAGGCAGACGTTGGAAACATAAGCAAGACCGACGTGATGGAGGCCTTGAGCGTTAGGGAGGAAGAACCGAAGTACGGTGTCGTTCTGGGCTTTAACGTGAAGGTTAACGAAGACGCCGAGGAAGTAGCGAAGGCCAAGGGCGTTCCAATCTTCGTCGGCAACGTCATCTACAAGCTCATCGAGGATTATGAGGCATGGGTTAAAGCCGAGGAAGAAAAGCGGAAGCGCGAGCTTTTGAAGAACGTTACATTCCCCGGAGTTATCAGGCTCTACCCCGACGAGCGCTATGTCTTCAGGAGGAGCAAGCCAGCGATAGTTGGTGTTGAAGTCCTTGAGGGCAGGATAAGGCCGGGAGTTACACTCATCAAAGAAACTGGTGAAAAAGTCGGCGTGATTAAGTCAATCAAGAACAAGAACGACTTCGTTCAGGAGGCCAAGAAGGGCGACGCGGTTGCGATAGCGATTGAAGGGGCAATCGTCGGCAGGCACATCCACCCCGGTGAGACCCTCTACGTTGACCTCAGCAAGAACGACGTCATAGTGCTCCTCAAACAGCTCAGGGACGAGCTGGAGGAGACGGATATAAAGGCCCTGAAGATGACGGCAAAGGTCAAGGCGAAAGAAGACCCGTTCTGGAGGGCGGTTTGATTCCGATAGATTTTTATACTCTTTTTTCTAACTTTGAGTGGTGAGAATTGTGGAAAGGCGCCGGTTGGTCTGTCCCCTCTGCGGTGGAACGGAGTTTCAAGTTGAAGAGGGTAAGCTCGACAGCAAGTGGGGCTTCACCGCCCATAAAGTCAAGATTGTGATTTGCAAAAACTGTGGCTACGTGATGCTGTTCTACAAGGGAAGAACAATATGGGACTTTGATTGATGATAAAGTTAAAGCCCGCCCTGGAGCCATCCGGCGAGCTTTAGACTCGTTCCTTTTTCGATTTCTCCCTTTAGGTTTTCCTTCAGCGCGAAGGCCCTAAGCTTCCCGATGGGCTCGTTGCTTAGGAGCATCACGTAGCCATCGCCACAGGGCGTTTCGACTTCCTCAAGCTCAAGGACATGGACGGTCATCACGTAATCGTCTATGAACGCGCCCTGAACGCTTACGGATGCAGGGAGAAGTATTTCGGCCTCGTTGAGGTCAATGACGACGTCCTTGCCATCGGGTAGTTTCGCCGTCTCCTGCTTTAACTCCTCCGCCGCTCCGGTATAGGCAAAAAACGCCAGCTTGACGTGGAGTTTTTCGGAGTTGAGGTATGCCTCCTTCCGCTCTATGTAGTCCATTGCGTAGAAAACGACCGCCGGGGAGTGCTCGTTTAGAACTATCTCGGAGACGTCGGCCTCGGGCCACTTTCTCCACTCCAGGACGTTCTCAACTGCGAACTCGACCTCCGTTCCCTTCAGAACGGGAAACGCCGTCACCGGCTCGTCTCACGCTTCACAACCCTTAGAACCAATCCGCAGACAAGGGGGATGTCTACGACCTCGTAGGCAACTCTCTCCCTTCCAAAGAGCTTTTTCTTTTCGAATTCGACACTTTTAGTCGGATACTTTCCGATGATGGCGTCCTCAATGAGTTCTAGTCCTCTCTTCTGGGATACGCAGACGGTATCTAGATGACTTCCGTGATGGATTCCATCTATGAATTTTAACTTCTTCTTCCTGCCAAAGACCGCGAAATTCTACCAGCGTGAGTAGTAGTGAGGATTTTAAAAACCTAACCGTCTGCGGAGCTCAACCACTGCCTCAACGTGTGGCGTATGGGGGAACATGTCAATGAGGAGGGCGTTTTCAATGCGGTAGGCCTTTTTCAGATGCCTCCCGTAGTCGAGTTTGAAGGCTTTCGGGTTGCAGGAGACGTAAACGATTTTCTCAATCCCGCTCTTTACGAGGAGTTCTGCAACCTCTTTGAGTCCTTTTCTCGGTGGGTCAACGATTACAGTATCATAGTCCCCTATTGGTGTCTCCTCGGCCCTTCCGACCTTAAAGGTTGCACTGACATCGTTAATTCGGGCGTTTTCGTTGGCCATCTCAACGGCGAAGGGGTTGATTTCTATCCCCTCAACTCTAAAGCCCCTCTTCGCCAAGTAGACCCCAAACGTCCCAACGCCAGAGTAAAGGTCAAGGACCTTCTCCCCACCGGTAAAGCCTTCAACGGCCTTAAGGAGGAGAGGTAAGGCGTAGCTGTTAGTCTGGAAGAAGGAATTGAGATGTATCAGGTAAGTGACGTCCCGGATGTGCTCGCGTATGTAGGGCTTTCCTTTCACTAGCGTCGCCTCACCGCGGGGGTCATCCCTCTCATCTGCCTTCAGGCTCCAGTAGAGGGAGGTAGCGAAGGAAAAGTAGTCCTTGAAAGCCTCCCTAACTTCTCTCGAAGGTTCGACATGGGCAATAAGGTTCACCATAACCTCGCCCGTGAACTTGCCCTCTCTCACCTGGATGTAGTGGACTTCACCGCTTTTTGCTCTCAGGTTCCACGGGCTCAGGCCAGTTTCCCTTAGAAAACCCGTGAGGGAGCGGAGGTATTCCGGCGTTCTCTTCGAGAAGACCGGGCACTCCTTTAAATCAACGACTCCGAGAGGGTTTCCGTACTCCTTGAGTCCGATTCCTTCGGTTGTGACTATGAAGTTGCTCACGTTGCGGAAGCCCCAGATTTTTGGTGAGCCTTTAATAGGTGCGTTTATCCCCGTGATTCGCTCGAAAAGTTCGCCCTTAAGTTTAAGCTGAGCCCCGTATTTAAGCCCCTGCCAGAGACAGCCCCCGCACTTCCCGAAGTGCAGGCACCTTGGCCTCTGCCGTAACGGCGAGTGTTCAAGCAGGGCGAAGTCCCTCGCTAGTAACCTTCCAAAGCGCCTCTTTGTGCCGTGAACTTCCACATAATCCCCGGGATAAGTGAATGGAATGAAAACTGGCTTCTTTTTGGCCCTTACGATTCCCAGTCCGTCATCACTGAGTCCTTCGACCCTGCCGGCAATCATGAGGGGTACCTCTTGGTCTCGGTTTAAGAACCCATCGAATACGATAATGCACAACTCTGCACGTGTGCACAGGTGTGGTAAGGTTTATATCCCCATCGTTCGAAGCACAACCGAGGTGTCCACGATGAGCTACCGTGAATACCGCGACAAGGTTCTGAACTTTATTGAGGACCACGAGCACTGGAGGGCCCACACGATAAACCTCATAGCGAGCGAAAACGTGACTTCTCCGACCGTCACCAGAGCTGTAGCGAGCGGATTCATGCACAAATACGCTGAAGGCTGGCCGAAGCAACGCTATTATCAGGGCTGTAAGTACGTTGACGAGGTTGAGCTTATTGGTGTCGAACTCTTCACCAAGCTCTTCCAGAGCGATTTCGCCGACCTCAGGCCGATTTCCGGAACCAACGCCAACCAGGCAGTCTTCTTCGGCCTAACCCAGCCAGGGGACAAGGCAATCGTTCTGCACACTAGCCACGGTGGTCATATAAGCCACATGCCCTTCGGTGCCGCTGGAATGCGCGGTTTGGAGGTTCACACCTGGCCCTTCGATAACGAAGAGTTCAACATTGACGTTGACAAGGCCGAGAAGCTCATCCGCGAGCTTGAGCCAAAGATAGTCGTCTTCGGTGGTTCTCTCTTCCCGTTCCCGCACCCGGTCAAGGAGCTCGCGCCCGTTGCGAAGGAGGTTGGTGCCTACGTCATGTACGACGGCGCCCACGTCCTTGGCCTTATAGCCGGCAAGCAGTTCCAGGACCCGCTCAGGGAAGGAGCAGACATAATCACGGCCTCAACCCACAAGACCTTCCCGGGACCGCAGGGCGGTGTGATTATCTACAAGCGCTTCGGCGAGACGGAGGAGATAGCCAAGCTCCAGTGGGCCATCTTCCCTGGCGTTTTAAGCAACCACCACCTCCACCACATGGCAGGAAAGACCCTCACCGCGGCCGAGATGCTCGAATACGGTGAGAAGTATGCAGAACAGATAGTCAAGAACGCAAAGGCCCTCGCCGAGGCTCTCGCTGAGGAGGGCTTTAAAGTCATAGGCGAGGACAAGGGCTACACCGAGAGCCACCAGGTAATAGTTGATGTCTCAGACCTCCATCCAGCGGCCGGTGGCTGGGCGGCTCCCCTCTTGGAGGAAGCGGGCATAATCCTCAACAAGAACCTCCTGCCGTGGGACCCGCTTGAGAAGGTCAACGAGCCAAGCGGTCTCAGGATAGGCGTCCAGGAGATGACCCGCGTTGGAATGTTTGAGGATGACATGAAGGAGATTGCCCACTTCATCAGGCGCGTCCTCATCGACAGGGAGGATCCTGCCAAGGTCAGGCGCGACGTCTATGGCTTCCGCGCCGAGTTCCAGAAGGTCTACTACTCCTTCGACCATGGGCTCCCGCTCAGGGAGTGATTGGTTTCTCTCCACTTTTTACCCCTTCTACGTTGTGCACTTTGCAAGACTGAAGTTTTTTTGTTGGATTTTTTTGAAGAAAAGGTTATAAGCTGGCTTCTGTAGCCGTTTCCAGCGGTGCCTGGCCTTCATTCACCGCGCACCCCCGCCGGGCACCGTAGCCGTGCGCGTAAAATAAGCGGGTTAAATCAGGGGGCTGGAATAAGAAACTCAAATCATTCATCTTAAATCAACCCTTCAAATCACGTTGAAGTGAACGAAAGCGTTAATTACTTAGACAATTAGTTGTTTTGGTGGTATCCATGAAAAGGGTCGCGCTTGCGGTTTTAATAATCGCAGTCCTGGTCGGGGGTTATGTGTTTCTCGGGCCGAGTGGTTCGGCTGAGGCTTCCCTTGATAAAAATGCCCCTATCCAGCTGAAGCTCAACAGGGAAAGCTACTCCCCAACAGATACTATGACATTAACGGTTGTCAACAATGGCAACGAAACCGTGACCGTTGGCTACCCCTTCGAGCTCTACCGGGAGGAAAACGGTAAGTGGGTTAAGGTAAAACTCGACATCATGTTCATACAGTCAGCTGTCCAGCTCGAGCCGGGAAAGAGCTGGAGCCAGAAGATAGATTTGACCAAACTCAGACTTTCGCCCGGGCACTATAAAATAGTAAAGAGTATATCAACAAGGGACAGGACACTTTCGGTCAGTGTCGAATTTTACATTAAGGAATAAATCCGAGAATTCTTTTGGATGCTGGCAAAACTTTTTATTCTCCTCCCACATACCCAACCCCCGGCTGGAGAGGTGGTGTCTATGAAGTTCTGTCCCAAATGCGGTAACCTTATGCTCCCTGATAGGAAGAGAAAGGTTTGGGTTTGTAGGGTTTGTGGCTATGAAGAGCCCTTTGATGAGGAAAAAGACAGAGCTAAAACAAGAATAACCCAGAAAGTCGAGCACAAGCCTGATGAGGAAATAGTCGTTATTGAGCAGGACGTCAAGACGTTGCCGACAACGAAGGTAACCTGTCCGAAGTGTGGTAACGATACCGCCTACTGGTGGGAGATGCAGACGAGGGCTGGAGATGAGCCGAGCACGATATTCTATAAATGCACCAAGTGTGGCTACGTGTGGAGGGCCTACGAGTGAACGAGCTTGAGAGAGAAACCTTAATCAGACTCGCAAAAAAGGCCCTTAGGGAGCTTGAGGAGGCATACCTTAGAATACCAGATACCGACAACGGAAAAGCTTATTTATTCCGTGGGAAAGAAAGGGTTAGGCTCATGCTTAAAATACTGGAGGGATGAAAATGCCGTTTGAAGTCGTTTTTGACGGTGCCAAGGAGTTTGCCGACCTCATCGCGACCGCTAGCAACCTTATTGACGAGGCCGCCTTCAAGTTTACAGAGGAAGGAATAAGCATGCGCGCCATGGACCCAAGCAGGGTTGTCCTAATAGACCTCAACCTGCCGGAAAGCATATTCTCAAAGTACGAGGTCGAGGAACCAGAAACCGTTGGAATCAACATGGACCAGTTCAAGAAGATACTCAAGCGCGGAAAGGCCAAGGACACACTCATCCTCAGGAAGGGCGACGAGAACTTCCTCGAAATAACCTTCGAGGGTACAGCCAAGAGAACCTTCCGCCTTCCGCTCATAGACGTTGAGGAGCTCGAGCTCGAACTCCCGGAGCTTCCGTTCACGGCCAAGGTCGTCGTCCTTGGAGAGGTTCTCAAGGAGGCCGTTAAAGATGCCTCACTCGTTAGCGACGCTATAAAGTTCATCGCAACAGAGAACGAGTTCATAATGAAGGCTGAGGGCGAAACTCAAGAGGTGGAGATTAAGCTCACCCTTGAGGACGAGGGCTTACTCGACCTTGAGGTCGAGGAGGAGACCAGAAGTGCCTACGGCATCAGTTACCTCAGCGACATGATTAAGGGCATAGGCAAGGCCGATGAGGTCATCCTCCGCTTCGGAAACGAGATGCCCCTCCAGATGGAGTACCTTATTAGGGACGAAGGAAAGCTCGTATTCCTGCTCGCACCTCGCGTTGAGGAATGATTTCCCTTTTCTTTTCTACGAGGTGGTTCCATGGACATCGTCAAGCTCAGGGAGTTGCTTGAGCAGGAGCTCTCCAGCGTGGAGTTAACGGAACTTGACGGCGACTTCTACCGCGAGTTCGATAGCCTAATCAAGGCCCTCAAACTGAGCGCCGAAAGCTCCCGTGAGAGGGGGGAAAACGTTGAGGAGAGACTTTACTTAGCCCAGCTCCGGATTGCCGAGGAGCTTGTGAAGGAGATAATCAAGCTCCGCCTCCATAAGATAGTAGACCTCGCCGTTGAAGGAAGGCCAACCGAGATGACCGCCGAGGAGTTCAGGATTTTCAAAATCCTCAGGGCCTTCGTTGAGAGGGAGGAACTGCCGGAAGTTGACGAAATCGAAGTCGAAAAAGAACTCACGGCAACCGAGAATACCGGGGAGAAGACACGGGATGTGATAACCCCCAAGGAAGCATACATAATAACCATCGATTTACCTACGATTCTCGGGCCGGACATGAGAGAATACGGGCCCTTTAAGGCGTGGGACATGGCCGTTCTCCCAGAGGAGATAGGAAGGGTTCTCATTGAGAGGGAGGTTGCCCTCAGGGTCAAACTCTCACTGTGATGCCCATGTTCTCCGTCTGCATGCGCGACTGTTACGATACCTGCTCGATGGTGAGCGAGCTGAAGAACGGCAAGCTTATTGTTAGGGGTAACCCCGAACACCCTATAACCGCGGGCTTCCTTTGTCCAAAGGGCGCCCTTCTCCCGAAGTGGTTCCACTCAAAAGACAGACTAAGGAAACCGTTAATCCGAACCGGTGAGAGGGGAAGCGGAAAGTTCAAAAAAGCAAGCTGGAAAGAGGCGATAGACCTCGTTGCTAGGAAGCTGAGGGATGTAATTGAAAGGCATGGGAGCGAGAGCGTTCTCGTTTATCAATACGCAGGCGACAGGGGTGTTGTGAACTACGCCTTTCCGCTCAGGCTCTTCCACTATCTAAACGCGTCCATGCTTGATTACGGAATCTGCGACAGGGCCGGACAGGAGGCGCTGAAGGACGTTTACGGGACGGCGGTTGGTCTCGACCCAGAGGAGCTCAAAAATCAGAGGCTAATCGTCTACTGGGGGATAAACGCCTTCTGGACGAACCTTCACGGTTTCATGCTGGCCAGGAGAAAAGGTCTTGAAATATGGACCGTTGACGTGGTTAGAACCGAGACCGCAAAGAGAAGCGACAGGTTCTTTCAGATAAGGCCCGATACTGACGTTCTCCTCGCTTTGGGAGTTGCCAAGGTGATAATCAAAGAAGAACTTTACGACAGAGCCTTTGTCCGCGAGAACGTTTATGGTTTTGAGGAATTCAAGAATTATGTAAAAACATTATCGCTTGATTATGTAAGTAAAGAGACGGGCCTGAGCGTTGAGGAGATAGAGACCTTTGCCAGGGAATACGCCGAAAAGAGGGGCGTAATACATATCGGCTACGGCTTTCAGCGTTCTTTAGCTGGGGGTGAAGCAGTCAGGGCCATAGCGATGCTCCCTGCTATAGTCGGTCACCGTTTCGGTTTCATCTACGACATGAAAACTATAGACAAGAGCTACGCGGAAGGGGTATTCCTGAGGACGAAGCCAGCGAAGAGAATCCCCCAGATGAAGCTTGCCGAATACATCGAAAAGGGAGAGGTTAAGTTCCTTTATGTATACAACTCAAACCCCCTCGCGAGCCTACCGAACCAGAGAAGGCTGAGGAGAGCGTTGCTTGAAAGCGACGTCTTCGTCGTCACACATGACATCTTTCTGACAGATACGGCACTATACTCTGACATTGTTCTTCCTGCCAACACTTTCTTTGAGAGGCTGGACATAGCCGACAGCTACTACCACCGCTACGTGGCTTTAAACGAACCCATCGCAAAGCTTCATGGGAAGAGCAACAGCGAGGTTACGAGACTGCTTGCGAGGGCGTTGGGCATTAAAAATCCCTACCTGTATGAGAACGATGAGGAGGTTATAAGAAAAATCCTTGAGCTGAACGGCCTAAGCTGGGAAGAGTTAAGGAGGAAAGGTTTCATCAAAGTGTCGAAAAGGCCGAGGAAGTGGGAGACTCCGAGCGGAAAAATCGAGTTTTCCTCCCAGAGGGCCGTTGAAAGGGGCCTAAGTCTGTTTCCGAGATACAGGCGATTCAGCGGAAAATATCCCCTCAGGCTTCTCACACCCACCTACAGAATGACGATTACGAGCCAGTACCACAACACCTATGGAATGATAGACTCCCACCTTTACATCAGCCCGGCCGATGCCAAGGAAAGGGCGATTAAAGAGGGGGACGAGGTGGAAGTCTTTAACGACCATGGAAAGGTCAGGACGAGAGCAAAAGTAAGCGAAGATGTGCCCAGAGGAGTTGTCCTGCTGTACAAGGCATTCTGGGTGTCCCTGCTCGGCTGGAATGTCAACTTTCTGACGGCTGACGAGACCGTCCAAAACTATGGCAACGCTTCCGCATATCATTCAACATGGGTTGATGTGAAAAAAGTTTGAGGCAAAATTATAGTTCTTCTGTCTACTTTCTGACAAAGCTGGAATGGGACTTTTTCCACAATGACGACCAGTTGTGCACGGTTTTATATTCCCCGTCAAAGACTCCATAGCTTGATTGCATATTCGTCGAGTTTTGTTGTGAAAAACGAACCGAAAGGTTTATATATTCGAACCTAACCATATTTTAGTGAAGACGACACAAAAAAAGAAGAGGTGATGAAAAATGGTCGTCATAGGAGAAAAGTTCCCAGAGGTTGAGGTCAAGACCACCCACGGAGTGATAAAGCTCCCCGACTACTTCGCTGAGAAGGGCAAGTGGTTCATACTCTTCAGCCACCCGGCTGACTTCACCCCGGTCTGTACAACCGAGTTCTATGCCATGCAGAAGAGGCTTGACAAGTTCAGGGAGCTCGGCGTTGAGCCGATTGGACTGAGCGTTGACCAGGTCTTCAGCCACATCAAGTGGATGGAGTGGATAAAGGAGAACCTCGGTGTCGAGATTGAGTTCCCAGTTATAGCCGACGACCGCGGTGAGCTCGCCGACAAGCTCGGCATGATTCCGAGCGGCGCCACCATTACCGCTAGGGCTGTCTTCATAGTTGACGACAAGGGTATCATAAGGGCCATCGTCTACTACCCGGCCGAGGTCGGCAGGGACTGGGACGAGATACTCAGGCTCGTCAAGGCCCTTAAGATAAGTGATGAGAAGGGTGTCGCTCTGCCACACAAGTGGCCCGAGAACGAGCTCATCGGTGACAAAGTCATCGTCCCACCGGCCAGCACTATCGAGGAGGTCAAGCAGCGCGAGGAAGCAAAGGCCAAGGGCGAAATCGAGTGCTACGACTGGTGGTTCTGCTACAAGAAGCTCGAGTGAGCTTCTTTCCCCTATTCTTCTCTAAACCTCTCAAAAATCAGCTCGTCAACGAAGCCATATCCCGGGACGTAGTGGTGTTTTCTCAGCCTTCCAACAGGTTCGAAGCCGTTCTTTTTGAGGACCCTAATCGAGGCGACGTTTGGCTCATAAACCCTTGCGTAGACCTTTCTGAGGTTGAGCCACTCGAAGGCATAGATTAAAGCCAGCCTGACAGCCTCTGTGGCGTAACCTCTTCCCCAATGTTCTCTAGCTATAGTATAGCCCAACTCTGCGTTTCCATCGAGGTGGTTTATTTTGTGGAGGCCGAGAAAGCCGACAAGCGATGATGTTGCGTTTTCAATGATTGCGAAGACCCTGTTGCGTTCTTTTTCGCGTCTAAGCCTTTCATACCACTCAGCTTCATCCTCAAGGAACAAGATTCCATCCGGGTTTGTCAGAAAGAGCCTTACCTGGCGGTCGTTGTACCAGAGCCACGCCTTTTTAAGGTCCTCCCTTATAGGAACGGCAAGGGAAACTAGGGTACCCTTCAGGATGAGGGGCCTCATGAAAAAGCACCTTAACTTTATTAAGCGGTTATGAGTATTTAAACCCAATGGTGAGGGAGAAACTGATTAAAACCGTCGAGGCAATACTGAGGAGTGCCGGTTACAAAACGGCCCGCCTTGAGTTCAGGGGCTCATGCTTTGACATAGTCGCAAGCAGATTAGTCCTCCTTCTCTTCATCAAGGTCGTCTCTAACATAGACACGGTCACCGAGGAACAGGCCGAAGATTTAAAGAGGCTCGCCAAGTTCTTCAACGCTTCGCCCCTCATTGTTGGTCTCCGCTCAAAAAACGCCGAACTTGAGGAGGGTGTTGTCTATGAGCGCTTTGGAATCTATGCCCTTAGACCGGAGACCCTCTACGATGTTTTCATGAAAAATGAGCTCCCGGCAATCTTTGCGGAGCGCGGGGGACTCTACGTCAGGATAAACGGCCAACTTTTGAAAGAGCTCAGGGAGAGGCACGGCTATTCAATCAACGAGCTGGCCGGACTGCTCGGGGTTTCCAGGAAAACGCTCTTGAACTACGAGAGGGGCGAGCAGGCGGTTTCCCTCGATGTGGCTATTAGACTTGAAGAGCTCTTTGACGAACCCCTCGCGGAGCCGATTGACGTACTCAACGCAAATGTCGAGGCAAAACTCGACGTTAAACCGGAAAGCCCGCTGGAAAAGGAGGTTTTTGAGAGGTTGAAGCACCTCGGCCTCGGCCTTGTGAAGGTTAAGAAAGCGCCCTTCAACGCGGTCTCGAAGGGGGAGGAATTTAGAATCCTCACCGGCATAGACGAGAAGAAGACACGCTCCACCCTCAAGAGGGTTGAGATGGTTGCGGAGGTTGGAAAGATAATTAACTCCGACGGCGTTTTTATCCTCGAAAAGACCAAGACTGAGGTCGTTAAGGAGGTGCCCCTCATTCCGAAGGAGAGCCTTAAGGAAGTTAAAGACGCAGACGAGCTCATAGAGATGATTGAGGAACTCAAAAAGGAGATAAAGGCAAAGCTTTTCAGCTGAAGAGGACTTTCTTCCAGCCCTCACGGAGCTTTTCGACGTACTTCTCCGGAGAGGCTATTAAAACGGTCCATCTTGGGGTCTGACGCCTCTTCAATGCGTTTGCAAGGGGAGTCACTTTTGAGAGAGGCTGAACTTCGCCGTTTTCGAGGAGAACCTTTATCCCCGTTTCCTTGAGCCTCGGCTCGCTAAGCATTAAATCCGCTATGCTGAACTCTAGGATAACTTCACCTTCGTTTGCGCCAACGCTTTCAGCCAAAGCCCTCTCAAGTTCCTGCCTTCTCTTTACGTTTTTGTAGGCACTCAGCAGTTCCCGCTTTTCCTCGGGGGTGAGTTCCTCGGCACTTGCCAGGACAGCAGCCTTGTAGAGCTTCCTGTGGAGGACTTTCCTCGTCAGCTCGGCAGGAAGGCCCTCAAGATCCTCAAGCTCAACTAGAACCCTGCAGTCCGTCATCTTCCAGAAGTCCCACAGGTGACCCTCTTCCAGTGCGAACTCAAGGGCCCTCGTTAGCATTCCCTCGGCTATCTTGACAGTGTGATGGAAGTAAACGCGCGAATACATCAGAGAGCGCGCCACCATCATTCCCTCAACGGCCTCAACGCCCTTCTCATCAACTACGAGCTCGTTTTTGTGTATCTCAAGAACCTTAAGGAGCCTCTCGAGGTCGATTATTCCGTGGGCGACGCCGGTGTAGTGGGCGTCCCTGATTAGGTAGTCAAGCTGGTCAACGTCAACACCGCCGTGGAGCATCTGGCCGAGGTAGGGCTTCTCAGATTTTCCGAGGATTAGGTTGGCCACTTCCTCAGGCCCCATGCCGTAACTCTCAAGTATCTCCGGAATCCTGCCCCCGTCGTCCTCACCTGTTATGTTTATCCTGCCCATTATGATGTCCTGACCGAGACGCATGTGGTCCCGCTCTTTGACATAGTGTCGGTAGATTCCCTCAAATGTGTGGCTCAGTGGGCCGTGGCCGATGTCGTGGAGAAGGGCACCAACCTGAAGGAGAAGGCTTTCCTCTTCTTTCAGGCCAACTTCATCTGCAAGGCGCTTTGCTATGTGCCACGTTCCGAGGGAGTGCTCGAAGCGCGAATGGTTGGCCCCGGGATAAACGAGGTACGCCAAGCCGAGCTGTCTAATGTGCCTAAGCCTCTGGAACTCAGGGGTTTTAACGAGGTCGAGGATTACGCCGGTGACTTTCATGCTTCCGTGGATTCCGTCGTGGATAATCTTGGCCTTTCCCATACCCACCACCGGCTGGAAATCTGAGAAAAGCCTTAAATAACTTTTCGGCATTATGACAAGGGAGTTAAAAATGGAAAAATCAGAAGTCCCTTCCAGCAACGTATATTCTCTTGGTCTTGCCCGGTTTTGTGGGAAGGCCCTCCCGCAGTTTTTCAAGGGGCACAGCCTCTATTATCAGCTCCGATGTTTTGGCCTCCTCCACCTCGTAACGAACGGGGTTGTTGGCCTCGTAGATGAGCTCCCTGACTTCGTCCTCTATACCCGATGGTTTTTCTCCCTCGTAGGCAACCCTTATGATTGCCTTTGGCTTTGGATTCTCAGGGCTGAGAGGGTAGTATAGGATTACAAAGTCCTTAAGTGAGGGGTGTCCGTAAACAATGTCCATAACTTGGTCAATGTGGAGCTTTGCACCGGAGAGAACAACAACGTCCTTCACACGGATTATACTGACGACTTCCCCATTTTCAAGCCTCGCAAGGTCGCCTATGTCGTAGTTGAAGAGGGGCAAACCCGTAAGTTCTCCCTCGCGCATGACCTTCGTGATGTAGAGCCTCTTGTACTCGGGGTAGTCATCATCACCCGTCTCCTCAAGCACGAGTATGGACTCCTCAAAGCGGAAAGGGCTGGCACCCTTTCCAGTAACGATGCGGAATCCAGTTACATCGTCTTCAGTTGAGCCAAAGTTGTCTATTATTACCGCGTTCGGGAAGAGCTCAAGTGTGACCTTTGCCAGCTCCGGCGTGAGGGTTTCACCGCCGACGACTATTGTCTTTATGTCCTCCCTGAGCTTCTCGGGAAGGGTAAGCCCAAGGTTGTAAGCGGTAGCGGTTAAAGCCCATATTGAGGTTGGCTTTATATCTTCGAGCTCCCTCAGGAGTAGCTCGCGGTTCTGGAGGTAGGTTATCGGGACCTGGAAGTAGGCAACCCCCGCGCCGTTGAGCTCAAGCCCGCTGAGGGCGAAGTTTCCGGAGGATGACGGCAATGGCGGGAA
The DNA here is from genome assembly GCF_015523185.1 of Thermococcus sp. Taxonomy (NCBI): domain Archaea; kingdom Methanobacteriati; phylum Methanobacteriota; class Thermococci; order Thermococcales; family Thermococcaceae; genus Thermococcus; species Thermococcus sp. The sequence goes on along the minus strand of NZ_WAKV01000062.1, from coordinate 15,798 downwards.
GAAGGATGCAACCCTTTCCCCTTTCTCAAAGTATTCCTCTATCCATGGCCTCATCTGGCGGGCGGTTCGTTTCTTGTCATCCATTGTGAAGGGTATTCTCTTTGGCCTGCCCGTCGTTCCGCTGGTTCTCATTACCGCGTGGAAAATCCTCCCCTCCATGATGTAATTTGGCCAGACCTTCTCCCTGTTATACAGGTCATGAGGCTTTATTGTGACCTTTCTGGTTAATTTTGCCAGCCCTTCGGGAGTTAAACCCTCGATTTCAACACCCCCGAACTTTTCCGCCCAGAAGGGTGTCGTTTCCACGGCCTTTTCCACTGTGTATTTGAACCCCTTAATCAGGGGCTTCCTGTAGATTACCACACTCATGGTCTCACCAACGGGAATTGGGGACAATTTTATTTAACTCTATGGGTTTCGTATGCAACCAGGATATAAAAAGTAGTTTAAGAAAGGCTTATATTCCCTTACGGACAATTACAGACCATGACGTATGATAATGTACCAGAGGATTTAATTGAAGAACCCCTTAAAGTCGGGGAAGACGACGTCCTTGAATACCTCAACAGGATAATTGGATTTCACTTCAAGCGTACTCCCTACTGGAGAAGGTTTTCAAACGATGTCAATAACCTTATTGGGGATACTGTTGCAGAGACCGTAGAAAACCTCCTCAACGCTGGACTTTCCGTTGATGAAGACTACCTCCGTGCTAACTGGGTCGAGTTCCTGCCCGAAGGCTACCAGGGAAAAATAAGGTTTTATCAATCGTCTGGAACGACCCGCGAGAGGGCAATCGGCCACTGGGACAAGGATTACGTTGACTACCTCGTTGCCTATCTCAGGCGTTCCCTCGATGAAATATACGGTCTCGATGAGCTGTTTCCCCCGGGAAAGATGCGCGCACTGGCTCATGGACCCTATGGATGGTATCAGGATGAGATAAGCGAGCTCGTCTGGAGTTACGAAGGTTACCTTTACTTCATAGGCATGGAAACAGACGGTTTGAAGAGGATTCTAAAGGAGAAGGGAGTTGAAGAGGTTCTCCACATTCTTAATCCCCTCGTCAAGTACACGGAGCGTGTTTTGAAAAGAGACACCATAAACCTCGCGAGAACGGCACCGCCTCTCGTAAACCTCTTTGAGAGTGCATCTAATAACATCGAGGCTGTTATCCTGAGCGGAGTGGGAACAGACGTCGCCTTCCTTAGAAACGTCGAGGAGAAGTTCCCAAACGCCAGGACGATTCCCCTCTACGGCTATTATCTCTTTGGGGACCTTGTGGGGGTTCCAAAGGGTGAGGAGATAGCCTACTACCCCAACTGGCCCTTTACGCTCATCTTCCCGGTTGAGAAGACCGAGGAAGGTTACCGCGTGGTTGACTACAATGAGAGAGGAAAGCTCGCCGTTGTAGTTGCCCGACCAGAGGTGTTGGTGATTAAGGTTGAAAATGAAACGGCAACGAGGGTAGCCCCCCGCGGACTCTTCAGATGGGATGGGTTTTCCAACCCCAGGAGGTTTGTCCATGGAACCACATGACATAATCCCCCTCGTAAGCGGAAGCCTAGTTATGCTGGCAGACTTAACGGCCTTCGCCCTGATAATGAGGATTTACCTCAGACACAGGCGGAAATCCGCGCTGTTCTTTTCAGTGGCGTGGCTTGCTGACTTCGTCATGGTGGTTCTATCAGCCTCCCAGAATCAGGTCCTTCTCGGAGTAGCCGAACTCTCCCTCACAGTTTTCGCCGCCCTTATATTTGTAGGCTCTACAAAGCTTCTTGAGGAGGAGTCAATTCCAATCCCCCATTCCACCTTGAAGAACATGGGAATTATAGCTCCAACATTCTACTGCTTCGTTTACTTGGTTTACAGACTCACAGAAAATCCTGACTGGGCCCTGACGGCTGGAGTTTCTTTAGGCGTGAGCGGGGCATTCGTCTTCGCGAGCGGGCTTTTACTTAGGCCGATTGAGGAAATATACAAACGGCCGGCGAGGATTCTCTACTGGAGTATTGTCCTTTTTGGTCTTCATCTAATACCTGCAGCCATTTTTGGGCTCTATATATGGTACCTGCCAATAGGATTCACCCTTTCAACGATTCTTACAATTTCAATGGCCTACTCAATGTACAGACTGACTTCCACAAGGGAGTTCTTGGAAGGAAGTGGGGAAATCAAAGCGCCCAAAATACACCACGGTACGATTATAGTCAGCCCAAAGGAATTCCAGTCCCTGTTGCAGAAACTCGAAAATGCCCCTGTTCTCGCGTTTCTCAGGGATTTGAAGTATGCTGGGAAGGGATGGAAAACGTACTTTGTAACCGCCGTTCCTTTCAGGAAGGAGAACATATCAGGAACTCTGAACCCCACGGACCTAGCGAAGATGACGGAGATAGCCTTTCAGTACCTTGAGGAAACTTCAAGAAGGGGCATTCCAGGTGTGGTAATAATTGACTGCCTTGAATACCTGAGCATGTACAACTCATGGGACTCTATCATGAAGTTTCTATCCAAGCTCAGAGACATCGTCATGGTGAAGGGCGGAACTCTGATATTGGTTATAGACAAAAATAGCATTGAGGAACGCCTCTTCAACCAGCTTAGAAAACTCTTAGAGTGAGGTTTTATAAACCGCGGTTTCAAACTAAAAATGCCCCCGCGCGAGGACCCCGGGGAGAATGAACCGGGGGGCGATGCGGGGGCTACAGCCCGGTCTCAGCGAGGTCCCCGCGGGAGGGCCTTCCGCGTTACGGAGCGCAATGACCGCGGGAAACCCAGACCGGGCACACTTCTCGCCCGCCTGGGTTAGCCCGCTGATTCTGCCGTCTGGCTGAGATGATGGCGGGAGTTACGGGCGGGCGACATTGTTCTTCGATTTTCATCTTAACGTTCCACTTAGTTACATTCCATGGTTGTGCCAACGGGAGAATAGAAAAGATTATTAACCCAAAGAATATAATGGGTAATGCTATGCTATGACAGAGAGTGGTCTTATTAACTCTCCAAAGCAGGATGTTAAAGAAATTATACCTTGGCTTAAAGATAATCCAGTCTATGATGTGTTAGAACAGAGAAAGCGTGAGACAATGGAGATAATTCAAGAAATTGTCCAAAAGGAATTGAAAATTATTGATGAACTTCCAGAGGATGTTAGAGAGATTATAAAGATTCCAGACAGCGGGGCGTTGGTAGGAGACTTTTAGTATAGGGTCACCCAAACCTCTTCTCCCTCAAGGTAACCTTCACTGTCCTCTGGAATTTCTATGTAGCCGTTGCTCTCCACAAGTGAACTTATTATTCCGCTTCCCTTTTTCTTAATGGGTCTCGCCGCACCGTTCTCGTACCAGACCTTGACGAACTCATATCTCCCAAGCTGGCTCGGTACCCTGTCGGTTAGCTTCGCCCTAACGCGAGCCCCATAGTTTTTAGCACCGACGAGCTTGGTCAAAGCGTGCTTGACATAGAGGTGGAACTGGGCGAAGACGGCCACGGGGTAACCGCTCATTATGAAGACTCCCTCACCGTAGCCTATTGGCCTTCCGGGCTTTATGGTAGTCCCGTGGAAGAGCAACCTGACAAAGCGGTGGGCAAAGTCCCTGTCGCCGAAGGCGGAACCGCCCGTAACGAGGACGAGGTCGTTTTCCATCTTGGCCCTCTCGATTGCTTCCCGTATCGGGTCTTCATCGTCCGGAACGACACCGTAAAGGAGGGGTTCGCCGAAGTATTGCTTCACAAGACCCTTAAGCATTATGGAGTTGCTCTCAAGGATTTTGCCCGACTTCAGCGCCTCTTCGTTGAATTCTTCTATGAGCTCACTTCCTGTGATGATTATCCCAACGCGGGGCTTTCTCTTAACTTTCACCCTTCTGAAGCCCACACTCTTGAGCAGGGCCAAATCCTGGGGCCTTAGAACATGTCCCCTTCTAAGGATTACCTCCCCCTTCTTAACGTCTTCTCCGGCGAAGGCAACATTCTGGCCTGGCGCAATGGGGCGAAGGACCTTTATAACGTTTCCTTCACGCTCGGCCATCTCCTGCATGAGAACGGCGTTGGCACCCTCTGGTATCTTCGAGCCCGTCATGAGCTTTACCGCCGTTCCGGACTCGACCTTAGCGCCACTCTCTTCACCGGCAGTAATCTCATCTATTACCTTAAGCTCGACCGGGTTGTATTCCCTGGCTGGAAACGTGTCCTCCGCGCGAAGGGCGTAGCCGTCAACGGCCGACCTGTTGAAGGGCGGGCTGTCTATTGGCGAGACTATGTCCTCTGCAAGAACCCGTCCAAGGGCATCATCCAGGGGGACTTCTTCAAACTCGCTAATCTCGGTCAAATCCTTTAACAGCAAATTCAGGGCTTCCCTGTAAGGCGTGAGGCGCTTGAACTCTTTCATTTCACTCCCTCCCGTGCTTTAGGACGTGGCCAGCCTCGTTGAGGATAATCCCCACCCCGGTCTTAGCCGCTCCAAGGCTTCCTGGCAGGCAGAAGACGGCCATTGCCCTGCCTGAGCTTCTGATTATCCCGGCGGTTGCCCTCGTCATGATGGCAGAGGTCCCTATCTCTTCGTAGCTCATTAGTCTGAAAATCTCCCCGAAGCCCGTCAGTTCTTTATCGAAAAGTGGCCTAACGCTCTCTATCGTAACGTCCCTGCTAGCTATTCCGGTTCCTCCAGAGGTAACAACAACCTCAGCTCCCCTATTGAAGGCATCTACGATTGCTCCAATTATGGCCATCTTCTCGTCGGGCACTATCTTGTAAAGAACCCTCTCGTGTCCGGCCTTTTCAAGCTCCTCAACAAGGAACTTCCCGCTTTTGTCTTCCTTTTCTCCCCTGCTTGCGGTATCGCTAACCGTTATGACCGCGAATTTGAACTTTTTGGGGGCTTTCCTCTTGTGTTCCTCCGCTCCCATGCTATCACCGGGGTAAAATATCTCCTCACCTTAATAACCTTTCAGCAAACGAAAGCGTTTAACGGAAAGGTTATATCCCCTGCGGACAAGAACCCTCGATGAGGCTGACAGTCCTCAACGACAACACCCGGGCAAAGGGTCTCATCAACGACTGGGGCTGGAGCGTCCTTGCCGAAGGAAACTACCGCTTCCTCTTCGATGCCGACACGAGGGGAGAAGTTTTAGCCCACAACTCGAAGGTTCTGGGGACTTCACTGAGAAACCTAGACTTTGCAGTTTTAAGCCACTGGCATTATGACCACTATGGTGGCTTTCCCCTAATTGCCCAGCTTAATCCGGGTCTGAGGCTCTACGCACCGCCGGGTGGAACGATAGAGGGGCTGACCGTTTTCGAAGTCATTGATGCTGGGGAGATAGCCGAGGGGGTCTGGACTTCTGGAGCGCTGAACGGTTTTGAGCACGCCATTGCGATTGAAACTCCTTCCGGATTGGTAATCATTGTGGGCTGTTCCCATCCGGGCGTTGACAGGCTCACCGAGACCCTCTTAGATGTTTCGGGCTATGAGAAAGCCCATCTCGTCATCGGCGGCTTCCATTATCCTTCACGGAGAACCCTTGATAAACTCACCAGAATGACCGAATTCATAGCCCCAGCGCACTGTTCCGGCGATGAGGCGAAGGTTTACATGCGGAAAAACTATCCAAGGAAGTTTGTGGAAGTGAAAACTGGAACAATCATCGAGTTGTAATCCCTAAGAATTCAGCCAGCAGTTTGAAAAACGTCGTCTTTCGCCCGTTTGGTGTTATGAAGCGGTGAAGAACGAGTTCCTCCCTGATTCTATCGTTTCTTAACTCCTTCGGAAGCTGGTTGAAGCCTTTGGCCTTAGTTAGGGCCAAGACCACCTTCCACCCATCTGGAAAAAGCGAGTTGAAATAGCTTTCCAGCCACTTCTCGTCAATGGAGCGCACGAAAAGCTCTCCCTCGCGCGAGAGACGGTAGTAGGTATGGTGCTTGTGAACCTCAAAGGCCTTCTTAAACCTCGCCTTACTCCTCTTTATCGCGCTTCCAGAGTCCCGCTCTACCAACCCAGTTTCCATTAGGTCCTTTATCGTGTCCTCGATGAGAGAAAGAGGAAGCTCGCTCATCTTCGCCATCATCTTAGCGTAGTCAACGCCCGCCTTTCTGAGATGGGCCAAAACGTAGAGATGAACCGGAAGGAGTTCAAGGCCTTGGGACGAAACGGGGCGTTCTATCCGCGTATCTCCTCCACTCATCACCGAACCTCCTTTCGAGAACCTTTTCCTCCTCGCCTATAAAAGCTAAAACCGAGAGCCAGTAGATTGCAGGGAGTAGGAGCATGAAACCGCCGACGACAAGGGAAAAGCCCGGAATGATTAGAAAGCCCCAGATGGAGTATATCGGGTGTCTAACTCTCGAGTAACAGCCCTTAGTCAAGAGCTCTCCTCGCGAGTAAGCCCTTGAAACCTGAAGGTAGCAGACAAACCAGAGGACCACTCCGAGAACAAGAAGGGAGAGTCCGAAGAGGGGGAAAGATAAGCCCCTGCCAGACCTCGCGTTAAGATAAAAGGCTAGAAGGGCGTATGAACCCGAGACAAGCCCGACCTTCGGTTCAATTCCCCAAAATTTCATGCTCACTCCTCAAGGATAGGCTTTTCAATGGCCCTCTTCTTCTCCTGCACCTGCTCCCAGAGTTCATCGAAGTTCTCAAGGACGCGCTGGAGGGCGAGCTTTAGGTCTCTTGTCCTTGTAAAGAAGGCCACCTTGTTGGTCTTGTCCCGGATTCTCAAAAAGTTCGGCCCCATTCTGAAAGCTGCTAGAACATCAACATCCAAAAGCTGGCTCACCACGGCTTTGAACTTCCTCGGGTCACCGTGGCCTTCATCGTGCTCCTCTTCAAAGTCTTTGGCTTTGTTCGGCCTCTTTTCCAGGAGTTTAACGCTCCCGTTTTCACAAACCTCATAGATTGCAAAGAACTCCGAGTCACCGTAATGGGCATCTATGAGATGCTCATCGTCCTCCATTCCAAAGGCAACCTTCAGGCATCTCATACCAACCACCGTTAAAACCTCTGAAGGGGATTTTAAAAAGATTTAGGGGAACCTAACTACAGGTCTATGTCCTCGAACCACTGCTCGAGCAGGTCCTCGGGGATTTCTTCCTCCTCGACCTGCTCCTGCATGAACTCCCACATCTCAAGGTGTCTCCTCAGTATTTCTGCATGTTCCCTGTTTATCTCGGCCAGCCAGCGGAAGAGCCTTCTGGTTCTCTCCGATTTAGCTTTCATGCTGAGCTCCGAGTAAAGCCTAGCGGTTGCTTCCTCGGCATCTATGGCGTATCTGTAGTAGTCCTCGACCCTTGACTCGGGGTTCGTGAGTGCCTTCTTCAGAAACTCGAGGGCAACCTCGACTTCTTTTAATCCCCTCGTTTCCTCGGGCACCTTAACCTTCTCGAGCAGTCTTGCGTTCCTCTCGGAGTGACTCGCGAGCAGTTTGAGGTCGTCCTTAAAGTCCCTCGGAACGAGCGGTATTAACGCCCTGTAGAGTTCGGCTTTCTTTCTTTCGATTTTCGCCAGCTCCATGCTCATCACCAAGCTTTAATAACTTTGAGTTAATAAAAACTTTTCGCGACTTTCGTGATTATGCACAAAGTTTAAAAGGAATTCGGCTACCCTAATTTCCGGGGGTGAGAACGTGCAGATAGCAGTGAGCGGTGGAAAAGGAGGAACGGGAAAATCAACCGTCGCGATTAACCTCGCCGTTGAGCTGGCAAAGCGTTTCAAGATGGTTTTAGCAGATTTAGATGTTGAAGCTCCAAACGACCACCTGCTCCTTGGCGTTGAGCTCTCAAACGAGAGACCCGTTAATCAGTTCATGCCGAAGTTCGACTACTCCAAGTGTATCAAGTGCCGAAAGTGTGCCGAGGTCTGTGAGGAGCACGCTATAATAACGCTGAAAGACGGAACGCCGTTTTTGATGCCTAACCTCTGTTCCGGCTGCCGGGCCTGTGAGATAGTCTGCCCGGTTCCGGGGGCAATTCAAGAGGCTTTCCGTGTCATAGGCCACACATACGTGACCGAAACTCCTTACGGCTTCACACTCGTTACCGGAAAGCTAAAGGAAGGAGAGGAACGCTCGATGCCCCTAGTCGTTGAAACAAAGAGACGTGCGAAAGGTCTAGACTACGAGCTCCTCATGGTTGACACAGCCGCTGGAACAGGTAACACCGTCTCGAAGGCCATTGAGGGCTCGGGACTTTTAATAGCGGTTACCGAACCGACCCCCCTCGGAATTCACGATACAGAGCTCATTCTCAAGCTCGGAAAACTGATGAACCTAAAGACATGGGTGGTCATCAATAGGGCTGATTTGGGCGATACGGGAAGGGTCAGGGAGCTAGCGGAAAAATACGGGGCCGAGGTTATAGCTGAGATACCCTACAGCGAGAACATCGTCAGGAGCTACGTCTCCGGAAGGCCCGTTGTCCTTGAAGACGTTCCCGAGGCGAAAATCTTCAGCGAAATGGCCGAGAAGGTTGCCGGCTTTCTCGGGGGTGGTGAGTGATGCAGATAGCGATAGCGAGCGGTAAGGGCGGTGTTGGAAAGAGCACGATAACGGCTTCCCTCCTCTACTTCCTGAAGGACAGATACAGGCTTATCGCGGTTGATGCCGATGCTGAGGCTCCTAACCTCGGCCTGCTACTTGGTGTTGAGGAGTGGGAAGAAGAGAAAGAGCACATAGGTGCAAAGGTTGCCAGGATAAACACCGAAACCTGCGTCCGCTGTGGAATCTGTATGGAGCGCTGTCCGTACGAGAGCATTTACATAGACAATGAGGGTAACTACGTCGTCAACGAGCTCACCTGTGAGGGTTGCAACGTCTGTGGATTAGTCTGCCCCGTTCCGGGAACGATAACCCTTGAACAGGCACGCTCAGGTGTCATTAGAAAGGCAACCACCAAGTATGGCTTCCCGATTATCTCGGCCCAGCTCGACGTTGGAAGGCCGGAGAGCGGTAAGCTTGTCACTGAGGAAAAGGAGTGGGCCAAGAAAATCATGGAGGAGCTCAACCTGGAGCACATGATTGTTGACAGTGCCGCGGGAATCGGCTGTCAGGTGATAGCGAGCATAGGGGGGGCCGACTTGACCATACTGATTGCAGAACCGACGCCCGCTTCCCTAAGCGACGTCCAGCGCGCCTACAAGGTCGTCCAGCACTTCAGACAGCCGGCCTACCTGATAATCAACAAGGCAGACCTTAACCCCGGCTTTACCGCTTTATGGGAGTGGGCTGAGGGCGAGGGGATACCGATAATAGGCGAGGTCCCCTACGACAGGGCCATTCCAAAGAGCATGTCCATGCTCAAGCCTGTTGTGGAGGCCTTCCCCAAAAGTCTGGCAAGCAAAGCCCTGAAGGAAATCGCCGAGAGAATAGCGGAGGAAATCATTGGATGAGCTATATCTCCACCCCAATCCTTATTCCCTCGCCCCTCTCTATCTCCCTGAGGAGTAGAACCACCTTTTCGGGGGGCAGTTTCATTCTTGAGAGCAGTTTTCTGGCCTTTCTAACTTCATCTCTCTTATCGCCACTTGACCTTCCCTCAAGGTAGTCGAGAACAGCCATAAGAACTCCTCTGAGACTCTTATCGCCGAGGGGGATTGGCTTCCAGCCGTTCTCATAAACGTAGAGGGCCCTTGGAACCTCGACGCCGGACAGTTTATCCACGGGCACTATCGAGGACCCGCTCCTTGACCGGAGGTAGTCCAGCAGGGACTCTTCATCAAAACCCTCGTTGAGCAGGCTCTTGTGGGCAATCTCAAGGGCACTGAGAAGAGTCGCGAGTCGCTCCAGCTTCCTTATGCGCTCCTTTGAGAGGAGCGAGAGCTTGACGAGAACCCGCTCAAGGGGTTCCTCCTCCAAATCTACCGTGAAGAGGACTCTATCCCTGAGGGAAGTTCCCTCAGCGAAGGCCTTGATGACGACCCACTTGGCACCGTTGGTGAGGATTCCGTACTTAACCCCCCTGCTGAAACAGTAGCGGGCGAGCTGTCTGAGGGGTTCGTCCCGCTTTATGACGTTCACCGAGAGGTTTTTTGCCTCAAGAAAAGCGACAATCTCCCCGTTAAGGAGGAGCGCGTAGTCGGCCCTTCCATCCTCTGTCCTCTCTTCAGGCCTTACCTCCTCAGGGTTGCTCCAGTCCCATCCGAGAGCAATCATAATCTCGCCTATGAGGTGTTGCTTTACCGCCTCCTCGTTCCTCTCGTAGAGGTTCCTGTGCTGGCTGATGCGGGACATGACGTTGAGAACCGCGCGCTCCATCAACCCACCGCCTCTCTTTCGTCGGGGCACCTAAAAGCTTTTGGGGTTTGATGGCTTAGACACATAAGGTGGAAACCGTGTGCAGAATACTCTTTGCGAGGGGGCCAGGGGAGAAGATTGGGTCTTTAACCGAGGCCTTCAGGAAGTCCGCCGAGAACGACCCCTACAGGGCCAGAAGAAGCGGTAAAAGACAACACGCGGACGGCTGGGGCTACGTCCTCCTGAGGAACGGCGTGGTTTATCACTACCGCTCATCAAAGGCCGTCTTTGAAGACGGAGAAGGATTCTCAAAACTTCTAGGCCTCCTGGAGGGGGGTGAGGAAGCAGTTCTTCTCGCCCACGCGAGGGCGTCTTCCCAGGGCTCGCTCGGTCTCTTCAACGTCCAGCCTTTTGCCTTCTCAACGAGGAGGGGCTTTTCCTTTTGGTTCCTTCACAACGGTGACCTCGACAAGGAAAAGGTAATAGAACTGGCGGGCTTCGACGAGAACGACCTCAGAGAGGTCTCGGACAGCTACGTTTTTTCCGCTTATCTCTGCAGGGCCCTAGAAAGGCCCGAGAGGGAAGAACTTTTGAGGCACTACTCCCGGGGAGTATCGCTTACAAGGACAACCTTCAACACCGCGACCCTCTTTCTCCTTCCAGATGGAAGCTGGAAAGCCTTCGTGACGGCTTACATGACGGAAGAATACTGGGAAAATCCCCTTCACAGGGACTACGCGAGGCTTATTGAGCTTGACGGCGAGGTCTTCGCCGTTGCGAGTTCCACGCTTGAGCTCTACCACAGGGCGGACTGGAAGACGATTTCAAACGGAAGCACGTACCTGATTGATGCGGATAAAGTCGAACGCCTCTCCCCGGGGTGGTGACATGGACGAGAACGCCCCGATTAGGGTTTACATGACGAGGAAGCTGATTGGTGTCTCACCGGAGGACACCGTTAAGAGGGCCTGTGAGATAATGATGGAGTTCGACATAGGTTCGCTCGTCGTGGTGGAGGAAAACGAGGTCGTTGGCTTCTTTACAAAAACGGATGTCATAAGGCGTGTCGTAATTCCCGGAAAGCCCAACACGACCCCGGTCAGGGAGATAATGACTCGGGAGCTCGTGACAGTTGATGCCAACACCCCTCTCCGCGAGGTCCTCAACATAATGGCCAAGAAGGGGATAAAGCACATGCTCGTCAGCGAGAATAGGAGGATAGTCGGGATATTCAGTCTCAGTGACCTATTAACAGCAAGCAGGAGGAAGCTCGAAACGGCCATAGCGGCGGAGTGATGGCCATGATAAGGATTGCCCACATAAGCGACACCCACATAACCGGCGAGAGCGCCTACAAGGGCTACGCCTACGATTTAATAGCGAACGAAATCAACAGGCTCAACTTCGACTTCGTCGTGCACACAGGTGATGTGACCAACAACGGCCTCAGGGAGGAGTACGAGAGGGCTGAATACGAGCTCAGAAAGATTCAGAAGCCCCTCATCGTTGTTCCCGGCAACCACGACGTAAGAAACGTTGGTTACGACCTCTTCGAGACCTTCATAGGGTCCCTCAACGGCGTTTACGAGTTCAAGGACGGTGTTCTCATCTGGGTAGACTCCACGATTCCGGATTTAAGCGACGGCAGGATTGGAAAACACAAGTTCCGCTGGCTGAAGAGAAAGCTTGAGGAGTATTCCGACAGGAAGGTAAAGATAGTCTCAGCCCATCACCACCTCGTTCCGCTCCCCAACACTGGCAGGGAGAGAAACGTTCTGTTTAACGCTGGAGACGTCCTCGATTTGCTCCTCAGGAACGACGTGACGCTGTACCTCTGCGGTCACAAGCACGTTCCCAATGTCTACCGCGTTGAAGATTTGGTCGTTGACAACGCGGGCTGTGCATCCTGCCGGAAGACGAGGCGCGGTGATGTTAACAGCTACAACATCGTCACAATCCATGACGACGGACGGGTTGAGGTAACGATAAGGCGCGTTACAGGTGAGGAAGTTAGAGCGGAGCACAGAGCGGTTAGGCCGAAGCTCTTCGTTCCGAGAGGAAAGAGGCTTCTTAGGATAGTCCAGCTCAGCGAGAGCAAGGTCTCGGATAGGGTTTACTTCAGGAAAAAAGTCCTTGAAAACGTGGTAAACCTGATAAAAGAGAAGCTGAGACCAGATATTGTAATCCACAACGGAGACGTCGTTGACATGGGAATTGAGAGGAACTTCGAGCGCGCCTTGACCTTCTGGGAGAGGATTGAGGTTCCCAAGCTCGTGGTTCCGGGCCACAGCGACATGACCTACCTTGGCTACGAGCTCTTCCCGGAGTACTTCGGCGAGCCGGAAGAGATGTCCCTCGACGGCTTCACATTCATTCCGGTCTCGACGCCACAGTACGAAACCGAGATAGGCGTGGTTGGAAGGTTCGGCCAGAGGAAGCTCGCGAAACAGCTCGACGAGTCCGAGAAGTTCAGGGTGGTCTTCATGCACCACAACGTCGTCCCGATTCCAAGGAGCAGGGAGCGTGGTTTTCTTGAGGACGCTGGAGACGTGCTCAAGCTCCTGACCGAGAGGGGAACCGAGCTCGTCTTAACGGGTCATGGGGGTAACGCCTTTGCCGTTAAGGTCGAGAACACCGTTATTATAAACGCCGGTTCCGTCAGCTGGGAGCTCCACAGGAACTCCTTCGGCAACAGCTTCAACGTGATAGACATCTACCCCTGCATGGTCATAGCTTTCGAGGTTCAGGCAACGTGGGGGAGCAGAAGACTTCTCGGCGTCTGGAAGTTCAAAGGCCCTCGCGCAGGCGCTTCATGAGGTCCTCCATTATCTCGTTTACAGTCCTTTCGAGCTCGATGTTCTCTATTACTTTGACCCCTTGTTCTTTGGCTTTTCTGATTATATAATCCTGAAGCCAGAGGATTTCGTCGATGTGCTCTATGTAGTAATCGGCCGGCCTCTTACTGTAGCGAGAGCGCTCGTAGAAGTGGGCCTCGAGGGCTTTTCTGTCGCTTACGGTCAGGATATACATGAATGCGTTCTGGCCCGTCTCAACGAAGCCCGGGACGAGGTGGATTCCCTCGATTATCGCGTTCATGCCCTCGCGCTGAACCCTGTCGAGAACGGCCTTGACACCCACCGAGACGTGTCTTACCTGGCTCTCAAAACCCTCGATGAGACTGTTGGCCTTCAGCTCGCGCCACGCTAGAAAGGACGACGCGTGCAAATCCGGGAGGAGCTCTCTCGCTATTATCTTCCTCATCACCTCCCTGACAGTGTCAGTTCCGATTATAGTTCTTATGGAGAGCCTGAAGGCCAGTTCCGTCGCTATCGTGGACTTCCCAACGCCGGTAACTCCTCCAAGGAGCACGACTAGGGGTATTTTCTTCCTCCTGAACTCGCGCCAGAAGAGGTAGCGCTCTGCCTCCTTTTTGAGCCCGTGCTCTAGGAGCTTCCGGTATGTGAGCTCCCTTATCTCTTCCGTGCTTACAACGCGTTTCCTCCTCTCAACGAGCTCCCTCTGGACCTCGCTAGCTATTATGTAGGCTATGCCAACGTCAACTCCGGCCAGTGTAATCGAGCGCGTGAGTATTCCCCTTGAGAAGGGCAACTGAATCCTCCGCTCGGGGTCGGTGACTATTATCATTTGCCCATCACCCTTTCCGCTAGGCTCAAAACGGCATCCCTCAGGCTCTTTCCATCAACGTTTACGGGCTCGTTGGCGAGGTATATTACCTCCAACCCCCTTTCGAGGGCCCACCGCGTCACGGTATCAACGGCCGCCGCCTTGAGCTCAACGAGGACTGCATCCAATGAAACCCCATCGAGCTCCGCGAGTTCCTTTGAAAGAACCATCCTATTGGCGAGGTTTCCGCTGGTAAATACCACCTCTGCTCCCAGACCCTCAACTTTCTCCCTAGCACCGTCAAGCGCCCGGTTGGAAGTCATAAAGAGGGCAACCCTCTTCCCCGAAACTTCCCCAAGGGGACGGGGTTTAAAGGCAACAAGGTGCACGTCAGCCTTCGGGTTGATTCTTTCAGCTAAGTCCCTGAAAACTTCTGCCTGTTCGGGGTTTAAGTCGGCCATCGTGACTACCACTATGTCGGCTAACCCAATCCGGAAGGGCCCGAAAAAGCCCCCAACGCTTTCCTCCCCCTGGAGTGCGCTCAGAACTGTGATGTAGCCGTCCGCCAAAACCGGTGGAATCGTTGCCCCGCTTCCCTCGGCGATTATGATATTGTGGGGAAGTTTCTCGGCGAGTTTTATCCCACTGTGAAAGACGTGGAAGAAGGGAAAGCCGGCCATACCCCCGCCACAGCGACGGCAACCAATGGTCGTGACCCCAGCAACGAGGGCATCCTCGTAGTGGTCGGAGGCGGCGTGCTTGCCCATCTCCGCCAGCCTGAGGAGGTTTTCCGGTGTCAGCTCTTCGCTTTCACCGTCTACCAGCTCGGGCTTTTCAGGACCGCCCCTGCCCATCGTAACCACGACGGGGCGGTATCTCTCCTTTAGAACCCTCGCAACAAAGCTCCCTATGGTGGTCTTTCCGACGCGCTTTCCGAGGCCGAGAACGCTTATAGTGGGCTTTGATGGCTTTATCAGTCCCCCGGGCCTGAACTCGAAGTCCGCTCCCCTGTAAACCACGCCGTATCTTATGCATAGGGACGCTATCCTAAACCTCAGTTTATAGTCAGCAACGGGCTCGTCACTCAAATCAACGACTTCATCAACATCATTCTCCCGAAGAGCCAGTTCAAGGGCCTTCAACGGATCCCGGTCGAGGTAGAGCCTAACCCCTAACTCTCGCTCAAGTCGTCCGAGCGAGCCTATCTTTTCACTACCCCCGAGAAAGACTGCACAGCATACGTTGCCGAGCTTCTTTATGGCCCAGCGTGTAACCGGCGGATAGTGCTCGCCGTCGATTAGGGCGAGCCTTTTCATCCCCTCACCTCATGGTAGGTAACCTCGAGTTAATTTAATCTTTTCCCCGCTATGGAACACTCTCCGAGGAGAAAGGTTATAAAGGGGAACGGCAAACTAAGAACGGCCTCAAAGGCCAACAAGGAGGTGTGTAAAATGGCCGAGCTGATAGTTAAGTCCAAGGTTAAGGAGCTCGTCAAGAGTATTGACCCCGAGATGAGGGTTAGCCCTGAGTTCTACGACGCCCTTGAGGAGGAAATCAAGGCCCTCGTCGAGAAGGCAGTTAAGAGGGCCAAGGCCGAGGGCAGGAAGACCCTCTACGCCAGACACGTCTGATTCTCTTTCTTCCATTCCAATTCTCGATTTCACACCCTTTGCTGGGTTCTTTCTAATTCCTCAGTTGGATTATGGTATTAAGTAATGCTTGACGATTCTGCCCATTAATGGCCCGACAGGTCGTATCCTTCGATTTATGGATGAAAGGCCAGAGGATTAATCGGAGCTGGCTACTCCTCACCCGGATAGCAGAGGTACCTATAAGGGCAGAACTTACAGGCGTAACTTTTCCAGCCCTCAGGAGGTTTTCCATTCTCATAGGCCTTTTTAACGGAGTAGAAGTGCTTTAGTGTCTCTCTGAAGAGCTTGCCGTCGTAGGG
>NZ_WAKV01000061.1 GCF_015523185.1 Thermococcus sp. | reverse complement strand
GCGGGGATTCTGAGAAGCGGAAGAAGAGATGGGAAGTAGAACACGCAATTGCAAAGTTGTGGGAGACACCAACAAATAAAACACGAATTTTTGCATTTCTTGATGTGTCTTTCCATTAGTTTTCATTTTAAAAAGTGAGGGGTGCTAACACTGCCACAGAAATAAAGGAGTTTTCGATTAGCGATTTAGCGATAGAGTTTTATAACTCACCGAGGAATTCAATTTGGGGTAGTTATGGCCTCGGATGTAAGGGCTATTGAAAGGATGCTCAAAAATGATGAAAATGTCAGACGTTCCGTTAGCGAGTGGATTGTCCAGCTCGCGAGAAAGATTCACGAGAGGCCGGAAGACATAGTGTGGTTCTTTAATGAGATGAAGAGAAGGGAGGAATGGGAAGAAAAGCTGAGGGAATTTGAAAACATGACCAAGGATGTTTCTCCCGGGGAGTTGTTTGAGATTGCCCTCAGAGGGGCTGAGAGTTCTGGCGAGCTTAAGGGAAGTGTTGAGGACCTTCTACTCAAAGCTAAGGAGGATTTGAGAAAGTTCGAGAGGATTAAGGCAAAGCTAAAACGCCTTGGAGTGATTTGAATGTCCAAGGCTAAAATCAAGGTAGTTCTCGATACGTCGATTCTTGTGAGTGCCTTAAAGTCGAGAAACCCGAAGCACTCGCCTTCATGGAGAATCCTCAAGGCTCTTGTTTCTGGGGAAATTGAGAACTACATCAGCAGAGAGATTTACGAGGAAATGAGCTATACTCTCATGAAGGTTGCCGAGGGGACTAAGCGGGAAGTTTTAGCCTTGCATCTTCTCAACTTAGTCAAAAAGAAGAGCACCATGGTTCGTCCCCGGCGAAAGTTCTCCAACGATCCAGAGTTTCTTAAGAAACTGAAGGACCCTAGCGATGCCAAGTTCTTTGACGTTGCTTATGCCAAGAAGGTGGATTATATCATCTCAGAAAACACGAAGCACATTGTTCAAATGAGAGATGAAAGTACGAAAACTTATCGTTTTGACGGGAGAAAGGTTAAAATCCTGAGAGCTGGAGAGTTCGTGAGAGAGGCCTTGAGAAAATAAATAAGGTTCTACTACTGAGCATCGCGTCTGAAAAATTCAAATGGATATTGGCCCTAGTCAAAATTATGGGATGTTCCCTCGAATGCCTCTGATTCTCCTCAAATCCTCCCGCGTGTTCACGTTGAAGAAGCTCTCCCTCCACTCCTCCGGAAGGCTCTCGATTTCGATGTAGCAGGCATCACTCTCCCTTATCGCGCGGTTTATCGCGTACTGGTCGGCCTCAATTTTCTTCTCAAGGAAACTTCTTAACTCCCCGGAATAGGCCGCGTGTAGCGGTTCGAGGTAGCCGTTGCTCCACTTAGGAACGCAGGCGGGTTTTTTAGCCCGCTCAAAGCGCTTGACTACGAAGTCAACGAACTCGGGAACGAGAAGGGGCATGTCACCGGCAACGACGAATGCATCTCCGAGGGAAAGAGCTTTGTAGATTCCCCCAATCGGCCCGACGAGTAGCTCGTCAACGACCACGCGGTAGCCGAGGGCCTTGAGCTTTTCAGCGTTCTCAGGAGAGGCCACTATGACAATCTCATCTACTGAATCCGCTGATTTAAGCCTCTCGATTGTGTGACTTATCAAAGGCTTCCCGGAAATTTTAAAGAGTAACTTATCGCCCCCGAAGCGCTTCCCCCTTCCACCCGCTAAGACGGCACCTATCATCACTTCTCCTCCCTGTCAACGGGAATGTACTCGATGGTGCTCAGGTACTTGACGTAGTCCATCGCCTTATCGGGGTTCAGCATGTCCCTGAGGAGGTTCTGGAAGTAGTTGTCTTTATCGTAGGCCACCTCGTAGTTGACGACGACATCTAAGTAGCCCGAGTGGAAGTTCTCTGCCTCTTCGCGCGTGTAGAGCTCAAAGGAGACGTGGTAGCCGTACTTCTCCTCTATAGGGTCGCGGACCTTCTCGACGAAGTCGGCAACGCGATTCATCTTGACGGGGTCGTAAGGCTTGTCTATCACAACGACGACGTCTATCTCGGGAAAGCCCGGGTCTCTCAGGTGCCTGCCGTAAAAGATTATGGAGAGCAGGTTGTCACCGTAAAACTCCCTTATTCTTCTCACGAGCTCTTCCTTTGCCTTTGCTAAGGTCTTGGCGTCCATCGTTTCACCTCCAGAAGAGGTTGTGGAGAAAGAATAAAAATCAATCGAAGCTCGGCTGGTAGCGGTACTCAACGTGGAGCTTGCTCTCGGCGTCGAGCTTTTCAGCGGCGGAGAGCAGGGTCTTCCTGTCGTTCTCGGGCAGTTTCTCTATCGGTATCTTGAGCACATGGGAGGGGAGTATGTTGAAGTGCCTTGCCTCATCCTCTACCCCGAGGGTCTCCTTTATGAGCTTCACGGCCTCCTCGCTGAGCTCGCCCTCCTCCTCTATGATGAGCATATCGCCGGCGTAGTGGCCCGTTATCCTCGCGGAGTACTCCGGGTAATCCTCGTATTTGAAAACGTAGAGCTTCCAGGGCACTTCAGACACCCGCGGTGACTGGGTACTTCCTCTTGAGTGCCTCACCCCACTCCCTGTACTCATCCACCAAGCGCCAGAACTCGTTCTCCAGGAAGCGCATGGCCACCTTTACCCTGGAGTCCTTCTCCTTGAGGAAGTAGCCAGTTACTAAGTCGTGGAGCCTCTCCCTCGGGTTGTCGCTCTCGAAGGCCCTTCCGACGAGCTCTATGAAGTCGTTGAGGACAGCGTCGCGGTCGTAGTAGCCGACCACCCTTCTAAGTTCCTCCCTCAGCGTGAGCCAGTAGCGGACCGGTATCGGCCTGTCGGGTATTGTGAACTCTATCTCGTTTTCCTTGCCAGACCTCTCCCCCGGCGGGAGGGCTATCCAGTATTCGCCCTTCATCTTCTTCTCTTTAATGCCGAGAAGCTGGGCAACGCCGTAGAGTATCTCCTCCGGGCTGGGCGGACAGCCGGGTATGTACATGTCAATGGGCACTATCATCTCGGGCCCGCCGCTCCTGAGCCTGTCCCTTCCGCGCTGGGGCGAGGTGTTGTAGAGGGCGTAGCTGTTGTAGAAGATTCCACCGCTTGATGCACAGGTTCCTATTGCCACCACTATCCTCGGTTTAGGGGGCATTGCCTCGTAGGCCTTCTTGAGGGCTATCCTCGTCTGTCTCGTGAGCGGCCCCGTTATGAAGAGAACATCGGCGTGCCTCGGCGTTGGGACGACCTTGACACCGAGCCTCTCGACATCGTAGTAGGGACTGAGGACGTCGAGGACTTCAATGTCGCAGCCGTTGCACGAGCCGGCGTCAACGTGGTAGACCCAGACGGACTTTAGCTTTCTTCCCATCACTCCTCACCTCCCTTCTTCTCCTTTCCCTCCTCAACAAGCATGAAGGCTGGGTAGACGTTGCCCTCAAGCTCCCTGAGCTTAACGACCGTCCTGTGCATCTTCTCCTCCTGGGTCAGCTTTATCCTGTCCTCAAGGGCGTAGGTGTCAAAGATTTCCTTCGGAAGGATGTTCCTAACGTACTCTATCTGCCTCTCCGTGAAGTCGAGGTATTCTCCACACTCCTCGCAGTAAGCTAACTTGTGCTCAACAACCTCAACGAGGTCTTCCTTGTTGTCCGTGGCTATCTCGAAGCGCGTCGTTGGCTCCATGGCACCGGTCGGGCAGACCTCTATACAGCGGGCGCATCTGATACAGCGCGCCGCGTTGTAGGTGAGCCTTTTGACGCCGTGCTCCTTGTCCCACTCCATTATCAGTGCATCTGGTGGACAGGCCTGGACGCATGCGCCGCAGCCTATGCACTTCTCGGGGTTGATGTGCGGTATTCCCCTGAACTCCGGCGGCTTTTCGATGTCGGTGAAGGGATAGGGAGTGGTAACCGGGGCCTTCTTGCTGAAGCCCTCCACCTTCATCCTGTCCCAAGACTTAAGCTTCTCGCTGTAGGAAACTTCCTCCGCCATCAGAACACCCCCTTGTACTTGATGGAGAGCTCGTTGAACTCGGCCTCGGTCAGAACCTTAACCTTGCCCGTCTCGACGTCCACGAACTGCACCCTCTCTGTACAGGAGTAGCACGGGTCAATGCTCGCTATGATTATCGGCGCATCTGCCACATGATAGCCCTTGAGCATCTCCGGAACAGCAGGCAGGTTGTTGTAAGTTGGAGCGCGGACCTTCCAGCGGTAGACCTTGTTCTTCTCGCCGGTCATTACGTAGTGAACCACCTCACCGCGGTGGGCCTCGGTG
>NZ_WAKV01000060.1 GCF_015523185.1 Thermococcus sp. | reverse complement strand
TCTTCCTCACGCCGTGAGCCACTCTAACCCGGGCCGTTATGTCGTTCGGGCTCAGGCGGGAATTTTCAGGTAGAACCCAGACCAGCCACTGCGAATGTTCGTCCATTCCCCTCCGATAAACCCTGAAGTGCGAGCCGAACTTCAGGCCGGATTTCACGGTGTAGCCTCTATCCCTCAAATCCTTGTAGACGAGGTACTTCGCGTCAAAAAGCTCGTCCCTCTTCCTTCCAAGCTCCATGAGCTCCTCAACGGTGAGCTTCCTTTTCCCCTCCCTGACTTCAATCTTGCCCCTCTCGACAAGGTAGGTGGCCTCAAGGAGGGACAGAAATAGCTTGCCCTCAACTAACTTCCCGAAGTGGCGCTTGTTATGGAGGCCGTTTATCGCGTTCTGGTCGGTCGAGAAGACCCTGCCCCCGCTCAGGTAAAAGACTATCATCAGCTTCCCCTCCATTCCTCGGCCGGGAGGAGCATGTAGTAGGCATCCTCGCCATCTGAGTAGTAGCCGATTATCCTCTTCACCTTTTTGAAACCGAAGCGTTCGTAGAGCCTTATCGCATTCTCGTTGCTGACCCTGACTTCAAGGCCTATGTAGCGGGCGCCCCTCGCTATGAGCCTCTCTATGGCCTCGGTCAGTAAGGCCGAGCCTATACCGTTCCCGCGGTAGTACTTGTCAACGGCTATGCTCATTATGTGCCCCTCGAGGTCGGGCCTCAGGTAGGCCATGACATAGCCGATTACCTTCCCGTTGTACTCAGCGACGAGAAAGGTATCGGGGTTGTTCTCAAGGAAGACCAGGAAGATTCCCCTTGGGTAAGCCTCGCGAAAGGTTTCCCTCTCGATTCTCATGACCTCGCTTATGTCAAAGAGCTTCGCCGGCCTTATCGTGACGAGTGCCAGCGGGATTCTGGCCTTCACTTCCCTCGCTGAGACGCTCATGTTAGTGACTTCCCCTCAAGGCTTTTAAGGATTGGGGGGAACTCCCTATGGGTGGCCACCCCGACGTGATGAGCACTCTCGAACCTGACCTTGGGATGATGACCGGATTCCTGGCTGATTTTCTCCCCCGTTAGTAAAACTTATAGCCCTTAGTCTCAATCACTCTCCCGGTGGTTGCATGAGGATACACGAAGAACCCGTTGGGATAGTTACGGGGAAGGCCACGGTCAGTTCTTTCCAGTTCTACGCTCATCCCGATACTGAGCTCAAGTTCGGCGACTTCGTCGTTGCGAGACTCTGCAAGGAAACCCGGGAAACCTGTGAGGAGTGGGTTATCGGAACAATTCGGGGGCTGGAAAACATAAACTGGCTCCTGAGCGAGGGTAAGAGCACGTTCCAGTCCCTTATGCTCGACATAAAGGAGTACGGCGAGAGCATCAGCGAGAACGAGGCGCTGATAGTTAACGTCCGCATCCTTGGGAGGGTCATCCTAAACGATGAGAGGGCTGAGATAGTTCCGAACCGCGTGCCCATTCCAAACGGCAACACCGTCTACAGGGCAAGCTCCGAGCTTCTGAAGGCAATCTACTACGGGGGCGATTCCTTTGTTGAAATCGGAAACCTCCTCCTCAGGGAGGATGTGCCGATTTATCTAGATGCTAACGAGCTCGTTTCGAGACACTTCGCGGTTCTGGCCGTTACGGGAGCGGGAAAGAGCAACGCGGTGGCCGTTCTGATAAGCGAGATGGTGAACAGACTCGGGGGGACAGTTATAGTCCTCGACCCCCACGGGGACTACGTCAAGCTGAAGCTCCCAAAGACCGGAAAGGAGCACGTCAAGCGCATAGAGGCCAAGATAATGCCAGAGGAAATGGACAGTGAGGAGCTGGCGGACCTTATAGAGGTAGCCAGCAACGCTACGATACAGAGGGAGTTCCTCGCCAAGGCGTGGGAGACAGTGAGACACGAGAACCCCGAACTCGGCGGAAGGGAGCTGATTGAAGCTTTGAGGAACACGCTCAACGAGTGGATAGCCAACAGGACGGCCTACTTCTGGGACGAGGGAAAGGGGGCGTACATAACGGAGGAGCTCAAGAGTGAGAGGGTTGAGACCATTCGGGGCGTAGTCTACAGGATAAGACGCTTCCTGAGGAACTATGGTTCGCTCCTCACGAGCGAAGATTTGATAGCCCAAATAGAGCCCGGGAAGGCGAACGTGATTGACCTTGGTCCCCTCGACGAGGGACAGATGAAAGTCGTCGTCGGAAAGCTCCTTGGAAAGGTCTTCGAGACGAGGGTCGATTATGAACAGGCCAGGAAAAACCTCATACGGCTTAAGGAGGAACTCAAAGAGAGGCCCAGCTCAAAGCTCGCCGAAGAAATCGAGAGGTTTGAAAGGGTTCTGCGCGAGATAGGGGCTAGGAGTCCGGCCCTTGCCGAGCCCGTTCTGATAATAGTCGAGGAGGCCCACATCTTCGCGCCTCAGGGTGAGAAGAACGACGCCGTCAGGATTCTGAGCAGAATAGCCAGGGAGGGGAGGAAGTTCGGCGTTGGCCTCGGCATAGTCTCACAGAGGCCGAACAAACTCAACGAAGACGTGCTGAGCCAGACCAACACCAAGATAATCCTGAGGATAGTTAACCCCAAGGACCAGGACTACGTCCTCAGGGCCAGCGAGCAGCTCAGCTCGGACCTCCTCGGGGACATAGCGTCCCTCGGAAAGGGTGAGGCAGTTATCGTCGGCCAGGCGATAAGCCTTCCGGCACTTGTCAAGATACACAACTTCAAGGCCATCGGCGGCGACTACGGCGGTGAGGATATAGGTATAGTGGCACGCTGGCGCGAGAGGCTTGAGCGCGAGAAGGCCGAGCGCGAGAAGGAGACCCTCTACGAGGAGGAGGGCGTTGAGATAGACTTCTGAGGTGGGGAAAATGGATGAGGTATACGAGCTCTTTAAGATGCTTCCCGACGACCTTAAGAGAGAAGTTCTGGACTACATAGAGTTCCTACTTGAGAGGAGGGGCATAAAAAGAGCCGGTACTCTCAAAATGGAGTGGAAAGGGGCCCTAAGGGAGCTTGGAAAGAGATACACCTCCGTTGAACTTCAGCACAAATCACTTGAATGGTGGGGATGATGTTCCTAGTTGACACCAACGTTTTCCTCGAGGTGCTCTTGGAACAGGAGAACTCAAAAACAGCGGAGGAGTTCCTTCTGAAAACGCCTCCAGAGCTAGTCCATATCTCGGACTTTACGCTCTACTCGATAGGCATAATCATGACGAGGGCAAAAAAGGGAAAGGAGTTTCTCAAGTTTACAGAGGACGTTCTAATCAATGCGGGGTTCACCCTTCTGCGGCTTCCACCGCTGGAGTTCAAAGGGGTAATCAACGCAATCGAGAGATTCAACCTTGATTTTGACGACGCCTATCAGTATCGCCTAGCGGAGGTATACAACCTCAAGATAGTCAGCTTCGATTCGGACTTTGATAAAACCAAACGGGGAAGGCTAACTCCAGACCAGGCTTTGAAAATCGCCAAAACTCAGAGGGGCGGGGGTAATCGGGGATGAAGTTTGCCCACATAGCGGATGTTCACCTCGGCTTCGAGCAGTACCGCCTGCCCTACCGTGCAGAAGAATTCGCTCGGGCCTTCAGGGAGGCTATAAAGAGAGCGGTTGAAGAGAAGGTGGACTTCATCCTCATAGCCGGTGACCTCTTTCACTCAAGTAGGCCCAGTCCGGAAACCCTGAAGGATGCCATGGAGACCCTCGAAATCCCCAAAGCGAAGGGAATACCCGTCTTTGCAATAGAGGGCAACCATGACAGAACCCAGCGGAGGGTCTCGGCTTATCACCTTCTGGAAAGCCTGGGCCTGCTGAACCTCGTCGGAATTAGGGAGGAAAGGGTTGAGAGCGAGTACCTGACGAGTGAGAGGCTTGGAAACAAGTACCTCGTTAAGGGTGTCTTTGAGAAAGGTGGGAGGAGCGTTGAAATACACGGGCTCAAGTACATGAGCGCCGCGTGGCTCGAAAAGAATAAGCTAAGCGACATCTTCAAACCGGAGGGAGACGCGATTCTCATGCTCCATCAGGGGATAAAGGAGCTCATCGAGAGGATGATGGGGCTTATCCCCGAAAGCCAGAGGGACTACTTTGAGCTCAGGATGGAGGACCTGCCGAAGGGATACCCCTACTACGCTTTGGGCCATATCCACAGGCGCTTCGAGACAAACTACGATGTTGGAAAGCTCGTATATTCGGGCTCTCTTCAGAGGTGGGACTTTGGAGACTACGAGATTAGGTACCGCTGGGACGGGAGGACGTTCAAGCCGAAAGCCGGAATTGAGAAGGGCTTTTACATAGTGGAGAACTGGAAACCAAGGTTCGTCGAGCTGAGGGTGAGGCCCTTCATTGATGTCAAAATCGAGGCCGACGAGGAAACGGTTAAGAGGGAAGTGAGGAGGCTCGCCCCCAAAATCCCAAGTGACGCCTTTGTGAGGCTCGACATCAAGTGGGAGAGACCCTTTGACGTCTCAGCTATTAGGGAGCTATTAAACGTTAAGTACCTCTACGTAAGGACGCGCTTTGAGAGGAAGCTCAGGGCCGTTAAAGGTGGAGACGTGCCGAGGCCGAGCGAGTACTTCTCACCCCTTGAACTCAAAGCAATCGAGCTGGCTGGAGAGAAGAAGCTGGAAAACGTTGATGCCGTCGTCGAACTGTTTCTTGGGGGATGGAATGAGGAAAATACCGAGGAACCTAAGGAAAAGCCCACAAAGAGGGAGAAGGAAGAAGAGAAACGGAAAGGAAAGACTCCGGATTTAGATGCCAAACCTGAGGAGAAAACAGAAAAGAAGTCCCCCAAGACCAAGCCCGGGAAGGGCTCCAACCTTCTTGCTTGGCTCGGTGGTGGGAGATGAAGGTTGAAAAGCTCATAATTAAGGATTTTCGCTCCCACAGGCTTACCAGGGTTAACTTTACGAGCGGGATAAACCTCATAGTCGGCCAGAACGGGAGCGGTAAGAGCTCCCTCCTCGATGCCCTTCTCATAGGCCTCTACTGGCCGGCAAAACCGAGGGACCTCAAGAAGGACGATTTCCTTCGAATCGGGGGAACTTCAACCGAGATAACCGTCTTCTTCGAGAAGGACGGCGTTAAGTATCAAATCCACAGGAACATCACCCGGGGCATTTCCTTCGTCAAGTACCACGATGGGACGGGCTGGAAAACCCTTGAGAGTGGCCAGAGACAGGTCAGGGAGTGGATGGAGAAGCTAATCCCCTACGACGTCTTCCTCAACGCGATTTACATACGCCAGGGCGAGATTGATGCTATACTAGAAAGCGACGAGAGCAGGGAGAAGGTTGTCAGGCAGGTTCTAGGTCTGGACAGGTATGAAAACGCCTACAAGAACCTCCTCGATGTGAGAAAGGAAATAGATGCGAGGATTAAAGCTATAGAGGACTACCTCAGGAGCACCGAGAACATAGACTCCCTAATCGAGGAGATGGAAAAGAGCCTGACCGAGGTTCTGAGGGCAATAAACGAGCTTTCTCCAATCATTCCAAAACTCAGGAGGGAGCTGAAAACTGCCGAAGATGAACTCAAGAAACTTGATGAGCTCTCCGAGAGAATCAACGCACTGAGACTCGAGGTTAAGAGAAGAGAAGGAAACGTCAGGGCGATAGAGGCGAGGGTTACGGAGCTAAGCAGAAAACTGGCTGAGGCCGAGAAACGAATAAACGAGCTCAAGGAAAAGGTCGAAGAGGCAGATAAGCTGAGGGAGAAGGCGGAGCTTTACACAAAGCTGTCCGAGTTCAGGAAGCACTATTCCGATGAGAAGGCCAAAAACGAAAAACTGGCCGAGAGTTACAGGGCGCAGATTGGGGGAATAGGGGAACGCCTTGCCGAACTCGAGGAACTTAAGTCCCGCCTGGGGGAATTGGGGCAGAAGAGGGAAGAGCTGTTGAAAAAGCTCACCGAACTGGAGGAGAGCGTAAAGGCCTACGAGGAGGTCAAAACGTTAGAGGCCAACCTGAAGAGGCTTAGGTCTCGGCTCAGGTTCTCACCTGAGAAGCTTAAGGAACTTGAGAGAGCTGTCGAAAACGCCCGGGAGAGAAAGGACGAGATTCTCAGAAGGCTTGAGGAAATAAGGGAGGAGAAGGGGGCCCTTAAGAGTCACGCCAGTGAGAGGAATAGAGCCATACTGGAGCTCAAGAAGGCTAAGGGAAAGTGCCCCGTCTGTGGCAGAGAACTAACGGAAGAACACAGGAAGGAACTGCTGGAGACGTATCTGTCCGAGGTTAAGGGCATCTCCGAGAAGCTCAAGACCCTCGACGCCGAGGAGAGGAATCTCAGACAGGAGCTCGTCGAGGTCGAGAGGAGGCTCAAGATGGAGCGTGAGCTAATAACCCAGAGGGAACTCTTTGAGCAGGTAAAGGAACTGGAGGATAAGCTGAGGACATACAACGTTGAGGAGCTGAGGGCTAAGGTCGAGGAATACGAGGGCATAAGGAACGAGCTGGGAAAGGTTGAAGGCGAGCTGAAGAACCTCAGAGAGGAGCTGGCTAAAGGTAAGGCACTGGAGCGGAAAAGGGACGTTCTGAAGGAAAAGCTAAGGGCAGTCGAGGAAAAGCTCGAAGAACTTGAAAAAGAACTCGAAAGCCTTGGCTTCTCAAGTGTTGAAGAACTTGACGGGAAGATTGAAGAACTGGAGCCGGTTTACAGGCGCTATCTAGCCATTAAGGACGCCGGGAAGGAACTGGAAAAGGAGGAAGGCCTGCTGTCCGCAACGAGGACGGAACTGGAAGGGGCAAAGAAGGCTCTTAAAACTGAGTCCCGTCTTCTCTCGGAGGCCCGGAGAAAACTGAAGGAGCTTGAGGCAAAATACGACCCGGAGAGGCACACAAAGGCCAGGGAGAGGGTCGCCGAGCTGAGGGAGAATCTAGCTAAGACCGAGGAAAAGCTTAGGGGGCTTGAAGAGAGAAGGGACGAGGTAGTTGAGAACATCAAGAAACTCAAAGACGAGAGGGAGAGGAGGAAGGAGAAAGCTAGGGAGCTTGAAAACCTGAAGAAGGCCCGCGAGAGGGTTCAGGGGCTCAGGGAAAAAGTAAAACACTACAAGAACCTCCTGAAGGAGGGGGCTCTTGCAAAGGTTGGCGAGATAGCGAGTGAGATATTCGAGGAGCTGACCGAGGAGAAGTATTCCGGAATAACGGTCAAAGCTGAGGAAAACAAGGTCAAGCTCGGCGTGGTTTACAACGGAAAGGAACACGGCCTCGGCTTCCTGAGTGGAGGTGAGAGGATTACCCTCGGCTTGGCCTTTAGGCTTGCACTGTCGCTCTACCTGGCGGGAGAGATAAGCCTCCTCATCTTAGATGAGCCGACGCCTTACTTGGACGAGGAGAGGCGGAGAAGACTCGTGGACATAATGCAACGCTACCTCCGGAAGATACCGCAGGTCATCGTCGTTTCACACGATGAGGAACTCAAGGATGCCGCGGACAGGGTTATAAGGGTGAGCCTTGAGAACGGCGTTTCTGTCCTGAGGGAAGTTGAGCTGGGGGTGTGAGCGTGTACAGGCTTCTCGACAGGAAAAGCGTTGACAGGATAAAGTCCATGCTCCAGAGGGGCTACGACGAGGCTATGGTAAAGCTAAGAGGCCTCGAATGGAGGAACCTGCCCAAGGAAAGAAAGCCCTGCAGGGTTTACGCCGTGGATGGCAGTCAGGGAAAGCAGAGGCTCAGCGGGACGATTTTCTACGCGGTCTCAAGCTACGCCTTCGGCAACGGCCCGGCTTACAGGCTCGTTTACGCCAACGCGATGCTCTACAACCAGGGCATATCCGACCAGATAATCCGCCTTCAGATGGAAACCCTTGAGAACAAGCTAGGCTACCTCTCGGCCGTCTTGGGTGGGGTTGATTACGTCATGATGGATGGCACTTTGACGGGCTCCCTCACGAGACCGCCGGTTTACCCGGAGAGCGTGAAGGGGATAACGACCATTGAAAACGCTCTGGGCAAAAACAGGCTTGAAGAGCTCGTCAAGGCCTTCGTTGAAATTCTGGACGAGCACTACGAAAGGCTTGAGGGGGAGTTGAGGAAAAGCAGGAAGGTAAACGGGGGCGTAATACTCGCCGATGAGAGGCTTGAGGACTTTGAGGAATTTTACCGGGCAATGGAGGGCTTCAAGGGGAGTTCCCTCGACGCGACCCTTCCAAGGAGGGTTGTTATAACCAGAAAAACCCTGGACGCGTACCTCAAGGGGGAAAAAGACGCCGAGGAGATATTCCAAGAAATCCTGCAGGAATACGGAGAGGAGAAGGAACTAACTTTGGATGACGCGCGCAACTCGGTTCACGTGGTTCTGGGCTACCTCGAATACCTCTACTCCCTTGAGAAACTGCTCAAGCTAAACCTCGTTTACGTGGCGAAGAGCTTCTACAACAGGAAGCTGACCCAAAAGCTAGGGATTGACATCGTTGACGTTCCATACCTTGACGCATACCTGAGGAGGACATACGGCGAGGAGAGGGCAGGTTATTACGTCATAACCCAGGGGGGGAAGCCCATAAGCCACAGGATGCCGAAAGTCCTGAGGAAGTACTTCCCGACGGTTGAGGGGTACATCGAGCGGGGCGTCCCTATGGCATACATAAGGACCATGCGCGGTGGGGTGATATACCTCCTTCAGAGCAACAGGGAGATAAACGACGAGCTTTTGAGTGAAATCCTCTGGCACGAAAGTAACGGCTACTTCAGGCCCCTTCAGAGGGCCCACGAGGGCGTTAAGATTGAGAAAAAGGCCTTTGAGGCCGAGCTAAGGGCACTCCTCAATATAATAAAGGCTGAAAGTCCTGAGTTAAGGGTCTTCCTCAAGTACGGTCGCTCGCCCCTCGAATGACAAAGCCTTTTAAACTATGGACAAAAACTCCAGCACATGCGGAAATGGCTCCCGGCGCTGTTGCTCCTCTCGGCGGTTTCGATTTTTCTCGGCGTTTACTTCGGTCCGGTTAGTCTCAGCCTTCACGACGTTACCTCCAGTCTTCTTTACGGAATAGAGCTAAAGCTATCCCGTTTTACTGGTATTAACCCCGGAGAAAAGCCGAACTACTTCATTATCGTCTGGCAACTTCGCCTTCCGGAGGTGCTTCTTGCATATTTTGTCGGCCTCGCCCTTGCTGGTGCTGGAGTTACCAGTCAGGCCCTCTTCAGGAACCCCCTTGCGGACCCGTACATCATAGGAATAAGCTCGGGCGCGGCGCTGGGCTCTGCAATAGCTATCCTTATAAACCCCACCTACATGGCCCCCTTCGCTCTAATCTTTTCATTCCTTTCGGTTTTCATTGTCTACACGGTATCGAGGGTTGACGGGGCAGTTCCAGTTGACACGCTCCTTCTCGCTGGAATCGCCTACGGCTTTCTCGCCAACGCGGTAACCTGGTACATCTACGTAACAAGACCCCAGAAAACGCACCTAAGCTGGATGTGGCTCCTCGGAAGCTTCAACGGGAGCACGTGGGGGGACGTAAAGATAATGCTCGTCGTTTCCCTGGTTGGAGTTCTCTTCCTTATGTGGCGCTGGCGCGAGCTGAACCTCGTCCTCCTCGGGGAAGAGAGCATAGCCCTTGGCCTCGATCTTCACCTGTATAGGAAGATATTCCTAGGAGTTATCGCGACGCTGACTGCCTTCTCAGTTTACACCTCAGGGATAATAGGTTTCATAGGTCTCGTCAGCCCCCACATAATGCGCCTTATCCTCGGCCCAAACCACAGGGAGCTCGTTCCGGCGACGGCCCTATTCGGGGGGACCCTCTTGGTTACGGCAGACCTGCTCGCGAGAACCCTCGCAAAGCCCACAGTCATTCCCGTTGGCGTTGTGACGGCACTGATGGGTGCGCCCTTCTTCCTCTACCTGCTGATGAAGCACAAAAGGGGTGAGCTTGTTGCTTGAGGCGAGGGTTTCCTTCTCCTACGGCGAGGGGGATGTGCTGAGGGAGGTTGAGATGACTGCCAGGAGGGGAGAGTTGCTGGCCATAATAGGGCCCAACGGTGCGGGAAAGAGCACGCTCCTGAAGTGCCTCGTGGGAATTCTAAAACCTATCGGCTTCGTGAGGCTTGAAGGGAAGGACCTGCTCTCCCTGAAGCCACGGGAAAGGGCGAAGTTGATAACTTACGTCCCCCAGAGCTCACTCCCCCAGTTTGCCTTTACCGTTGAGGAGTTCGTCGAGATGGGAGCTTACATGACGAGGGGAAAGGTTAGGGAGGCCCTTGAGAGAGTCGGCCTGTGGGAGCGAAGGCGGGAGAAGATAACGAGCCTGAGCGGGGGGGAGTTCCAGCTGGCGCTGATAGCGAGGGCTCTGGCTCAGGGAAGTGAAGTTATTCTGCTCGATGAACCAACGAGCCACTTAGACATAAACAACGCCCTTGAGGTCATGGAATTGCTCAACGAACTGAAGGAGGAGAAGATAATCATAGCTGTTCTCCACGACCTCAACCTAGCGTTGAGCTATTCCGACAGAATCCTTGTCCTGAGTAATGGAAAAACCGTCTGGAAAGGCCCCTCAGAAAAGCTGAGTGAGGAAATCATCGAGGAAACATACGGGATAAAGGCGAAGATAATTGAGGTTGAAGGGAAGAGACTACTCATCCCGGGGCTAAAGGTTTAAAACAAAGGCGCGTTTCTTACTTCAGGTGAGAGAGATGGAGAAGAAGACCGGAACGACAACGGTTGGTATAAAGGCAAAGGACGGCGTTGTTCTAGCTGCAGATACTCAGGCTTCCCTTGACCACATGGTTGAAACGCTCAACATCAGGAAGATAATTCCAATAACGGACAAGATAGCGATAACGACAGCCGGAAGCGTGGGCGATGTTCAGGCACTTGCGAGAATGCTCGAGGCGGAGGCTCGCTATTACCAGTTCACGTGGGGAAGGCCGATGACGGCTAAGGCCATGGCTCATCTGCTCAGCAACATACTCAACGAGAACAAGTGGTTCCCCTACATGGTTCAGATTATCATAGGTGGCTACGTTGATGAACCGACTTTAGCCAACCTCGACCCCCTCGGGGGGTTAATCTTCGACGATTATACCGCCACAGGTTCGGGAAGCCCCTTCGCCATAGCCGTCCTTGAGGATGGTTTCAGGAAGGACATGAGCGTCGAGGAGGCAAAGGAGCTCGCAGTTAGAGCCGTTAGAACCGCTGGAAAGCGCGACGTTTACACTGGAAGCAAAAAGGTTCAGGTAGTTGTTATAACCAAGGACGGCATGAATGAGGAGTTCGTGGAGTTTTAGGGTTGAACCAATTCCTTTTTAATCCCTTCCCCATATAATCTTCCGGTGGAGATGGGAAAGAAATTCGTCTCAGTTCTTCTCGTTGCAACCCTCGTTGTTTCGCTGTACTCGGCGGTTAACCTAGCGTACTCAGCGAATTCCATCCTCAAGCAGGTAAACGAGATTATAGAACAGGTTCAGGAGATAAGGGGTCTCACCTTCAAGGAGAAGCCGAAGATAGTCGTCATAACCCGGGCTGAGGCAATAAGGCTCTTCGGCCCCTCGAGCCAGAACGGGGAGGAGCTGAAGATTCAGGAGTTAACGTACAAGATGACACTCCTAATTCCCGGAAACTACTCCTTTATCCAGACCAAGAGGAAAGAGAGTGCAGGCTGGATAGCCCTAACTGTGGGGAACACGATTTACATAGTAGAGGAGAACTTTGAGAGCAATCCCGCCATGGCAAAGAGGGCTCTGGCTCACGAGCTTACGCACGTCCTCCAGAAACAGTGGTTCAACGCGCGCTATGGGGCAAGCACCTTTGACGGAACGCTCGCGGTCAGGGCTTTGGTGGAAGGGGACGCCGACCTTGTGGCGGACATCTACTGCGAGCGGAACGGGATTCCCATATACAAGATACGCTCCCTCAGCGGTAACCCAATAACGGACATAGGGATTTTTCCCTACGTCTTTGGAGACTCCTTTGTGAGATACCTCTACGAGAAGGGGGGCTGGAATCTTGTGAACGAGGCCTACAGACACTACCCCGTTTCAACCGCCCAGATAATGCACCCTAACCTCTACATTGAGAACGTGACGCCGGTGAACGTCTCCCTAAAACTCAATGGAAACTGGAGCGTCCTTAGAGACGACAGGATGGGTGCTTTCTACGTCTATCTTCTCCTGCGCGAGGGTGCGAAGTTGAACAACGAAACCGCGTGGAACGTGTCGAGCTCATGGCTTGGAGACAGGCTGATTTTAGCCGTCAACGGAACCGACTATGTTCTCCTCTGGAAGGTAGAGTTCTCAAACAACGCTTCCGCAAAGCTCTTCGCTGAAACCCTAAAGAGGATGGCCGAGGAGAACAATTACGCGCACTTCACGATAACGCTCAGCGGGGGGACCGTTCTCCTGAAAGCCGTAAGGGGGGTTAGGGTTGAGGCTTAGATGTCCAATCTGTGGAAGGGAATACGATAGGCCCGTGCAGAGGTGCGAATGCAACGAACCCGTCGAGTTCGAAACCTTCATGGGAGAGCCCTACATAGGCAAAACCGTCTGGGAGAGGTTTTACGATTTCTGGCCCGTTGAGCCTGCCCTTGAGTTCTCGCTCGGCGAAGGAGATACTCCACTGGTCAAATCCAGACTCGGAAAGGAGCTTGGCGTTAGACTCTACCTCAAGAACGAGACTGTAAACCCCACTTGGAGCTTTAAGGACAGGGGAACGTTTTTGGCTATGAGCCACGCCCTAAAGGCCGGTTATAAAACCGTTGGAACTGTATCAACGGGCAACATGGCGGCGAGCGTTTTAGCCTACGCCTCCCGCTTCGGCCTCGATGCCAAAATCCTTGTCTCAGAAAACGCGAGCGATGAGAAGCTCAAAGCTGTCTCTATCTATGGCGGGGACGTGATAAGGGTCAAAGGCGACTACGGAAGGCTTTACTTCGAGAGCCTGAAGCTGGGAGAAAGGCTAGGAATCTATTTCATCAACTCCGACAACCCCTTCCGCGTTGAGGGCTACAAGGGCATAGCCTTCGAGATAGCTGAAGAGATAACGCCAGACTACGTTCTAATCCCAACAAGCTCCGGCGGTCTATTCAGGGGCGTAGCGAAGGGCTTCATTGAGCTGAAGAAGAGTGGGCTGATTGAGGAACTCCCGGCGCTCGTTGCCGTACAGGCCGACGGCTGCTCGCCGATATGCAGAGCTTTTGATGAAGGGAAAACAAAAATCGAGCGCTTTGAAAGGCCAAAAACGATAGCAAAGGCCATAGCAAATCCCTATCCACCGAGCGGGAACGCGGTTCTGAAGCTCCTAAGGGAGTTCGGCTGGCTCTGTGTTGCGGTGAGTGATAACGAAATCATTGAGGCCCAGAAGGAACTCTCCAGAGAGGGCCTCTTCGTCCAGCCGGCGAGTGCCACCGGGATTGCCGCTTTGAGAAAGCTCGTCGAAAACGGAAGGATTGAGGAGAGAGCGAAGGTCGTTTCGATTCTCACGGGTTCTGGATTGAGGACCCTCTCCCAAGCCAAAGGTGGGGAGATAAGGGAGTGCGAACTCGAAAGCCTCGAAAACTGCCTGAGGTGATTGAGATGCTGGTCGGAATGGGCCTTATGCCCCATGGAAACCCTGTTCTGATGCCCGAAGATGAGGAAACTAAGAGGTTAGCGGAGGTTTTGAAGGACATCGGAAAGGCCTTCGCAAACGTTGACTCCTACGTCCTGATAAGTCCGCACAACGTCAGGATGAGCGACCACCTCGGCGTTGTTATGGCGGAGAATCTGATTTCGTGGCTCGGCTTTGAGGGAGTTGAACTTCCGGGAGAGTGGAAAACCGAGAGAGAGCTTGCGGAAGAAATTTACCGGGCTGAGAAGAGCGCGGGGATTCCAATAGTAGATTTAAACTTTGCCTCGCTCCGCGGAGAATACTCGCGGTGGCCGTTGAGCTGGGGAGAACTTATACCGCTCCATTTTCTCGAGAAAAAACCTCTTGTACTGATGACACCCTCGAGGGGCGTTGACAGGGGAACCCTCGTGAAGGCCGGCGAAATCCTTGGAAAAGTGCTGGAGGAAAGCGAGAAGAAAATTGCGCTGATAATAAGCGCCGACCACGGGCACGGGCACAGCGAGGACGGCCCTTACGGCAAGGTTAAGGAGAGCGAGGAGTACGACAGGCTGATAATGGAGCTGATAAACGAAAACCGCCTCGAAGAGCTTCCCAACGTTCCTGAAGAGCTGGTGAGAAATGCTTTAGTTGACAGCTACTGGCAGATGCTCATAATGCTAGGTGCCATGAGGGTTGCCGAATTCGAGCTTAAGGAGAGTGCCTACGCCTGTCCGACCTACTTTGGCATGGCCGGGGCGTTGTGGATGAGGAAGTAACTCAGTCCACAACGTCAAAGCTAATCTCCAAAAGCTCCTTGCTCCTCCTGAAACGGACCTTTTTGATTCTTATCTCCCCGATTTCTCCTGTTGTCCTTGTGTGCTCTTTATTGCAGGCGTTGACGTTCCAGTCCTCGATGACCACAACTTTAAGCGTCCTTACATCCTCAGGAACCGGAAAGAGGTCGTATATATCCTCGCCAAAGCGCCTCTCTGCCTCTTCTCTCGGCAACTCGTAGACTTTTACGGGGACGTTTTCCTTTACTTTCTCGTTAGCTAACAACTCTATCTCCGCTATCTCCTCCGGCGAGGGTTTTCTGTTGAACTTAACGGTCAGCCTGCCGTGGTTCCCGTTCACGTAAACGCTGGCCGTCCACTTGGCGTTATCGCCGAGGACTTTAACGACGGCCCCCTTGACGACGT
The DNA here is from genome assembly GCF_015523185.1 of Thermococcus sp. Taxonomy (NCBI): domain Archaea; kingdom Methanobacteriati; phylum Methanobacteriota; class Thermococci; order Thermococcales; family Thermococcaceae; genus Thermococcus; species Thermococcus sp. The sequence continues at coordinate 4,071 of NZ_WAKV01000060.1, read as the reverse complement.
GGAGGGCCGTGTGCGTTCTAACCTCAACGTCACTCATGTCAATCCCCGAAAGTCTATTCGACAATCGTTTATTAAACTCGCGGGTAATCCCGGAACGGTCGGTATTCAGGATTTTCTGAAAGTTTTGCGGAAAAACTTTGCCAATTTCGAAACGGTTACGTAACGCTCTTTCACCAGTAAACGAAAACCGTTATAAGTGTAAAGCCCGATACACAAGCGGACAAAGTTTTAGAGGTGAACAAAAATGGCCGAGAAGAAAAAGAAGAGAGTTCTGATTCTTGGAGCGGCCGGAAGGGACTTCCACAACTTCAACGTGTTCTTCAGGGACAATCCAGAATACGAGGTCGTGGCCTTCACCGCAACCCAGATTCCGGACATTGAGGGAAGAACTTACCCACCCGAGCTTGCCGGCGAGCTTTACCCGAACGGAATTCCCATCTGGAGCGAGGATGACATGGAGAAGATAATCAAGGAGCACGACATTGACATAGTTGTCTTCGCCTACTCCGATGTCTCCCACGAGCACGTTATGCACCTCGCGAGCAGGGCTCACTCGGCTGGAGCGGACTTCTGGCTCCTCGGCCCGAAGAGCACCATGCTCAAGTCCAGCAAGCCGGTTGTGGCTGTTACAGCCGTCAGAACCGGCTGTGGAAAGAGCCAGACGAGTAGAAAGGTCGCCCAGCTCCTCCAGGAGATGGGCTACAAGGTAGTTGCCATAAGGCACCCGATGCCCTACGGCGACCTTAGAAAGCAGGTCGTTCAGAGGTTTGCCACCTTCGAGGACCTCGACAGGTACGAGTGCACCATCGAGGAGAGAGAGGAGTACGAGCCATACATCGAGAGGGGAATGGTGGTTTATGCCGGCGTTGACTACGAGAAGATTCTCCGCGAGGCGGAAAAGGAGGCCGACATCATCCTCTGGGACGGCGGGAACAACGACTTCCCGTTCTACGAGCCGGACCTCTGGATAGTGGTTACAGACCCGCACAGGCCGGGTCACGAACTCAAGTACCACCCCGGTGAGACCAACTTCAGGAGCGCTGACGTCATAATCATCAACAAGATTGACACAGCCAATAGGGACGACATCCAGAAGGTTAGAGAGAACATTGAGAAGGTCAACCCGAATGCAACGGTTATCGAGGCGGCTTCGCCGATATTCGTCGACAACCCCGAGCTCATAAAGGGCAAGCGTGTTCTCGTCGTTGAGGACGGGCCGACGCTTACCCACGGTGGCATGAAGTACGGAGCCGGTTATGTTGCGGCCAAGAAGTTCGGGGCGAAGGAAATCATAGACCCGAGGCCCTACGCCGTCGGCTCCATCGTGGAAACCTACAAGAAGTACCCGCACCTTGACGTCATCCTTCCCGCTATGGGATACGGCAAGAAGCAGATTAAGGAGCTTGAGGAGACCATCAACAGGGCCGATGCAGATGTGGTCATCATGGGTACTCCCGTTGACCTCCGCAGGTTCATGAAGCTCAACAAGCCGGCAGTAAGGGTCCGCTACGAGCTCGAGGAAATCGGCCAGCCCAAGCTCAAAGATATCCTCGAGAACTGGGTCAAGAACTGCGAGAAGCTTAAGAAGGAGTGAGGTTTTTTAACTTTCCCTTCCACTTTTCTCCATGTTCGATGTGCCGATTGGACTCTGGGCTTTTATTTGGTCCCTCAACATTGCCGGCTTCCTCTGGGTTACATACGACGTTATCACAAGGCAGAGATTCATGCCTGAATCCGCCAAGGTTGCCTGGATTTTCACGGCTTTTCTCTTCGGCTCGCTGGTCGCTCTGGTCTATGTCCTCGACGTGAAGAGGAGCGGAAAGTATGAGGAAGTCGAACTTGAAAGTGACGAGGGTATTAGGGTATGGTAGAAAGCCTTTTATTGATGAAGGCCGAACCTATAACGCCCGGGGAGTGCCGCCGAAGGCGGAGCCGATGAACTCGGGTGGGTTATTACCCCTTTCATCGTTTCTGTTTGGCATTAACGACTCACACTTTCTTCTACGTTCTTCCTCTAGATATTATACCCTCCGGGAGAAGGGAAATCCATAAATACCCGGAGGGAGAAGGGAAATGGGTGACGAAGTATATAAACTCCATAAAAAACTTAATGGTGAAGATTGGGAGCGCATTTCAACAATCTTTGCGATTATCTTAACAGTATCACTATCTTTTGGAATTCCGTTCTTTGCTTTTGTCAGTACTTCAGATTCCAGCATTATATATGTTGCTGTGACAACTGGAGGGACAATAATTTGGCTTTTTGGGATTATTTCCATGCTTATAGCTAGTCTTAAATTCCAAGTGGATGTGAATGAATTCGTTAGGGCTTACAAGAGGGACTATCCAAAAAGAGCTGAAATCGAAATTCTAGAGATGGCTTACTCTGATGCACTTTCTCATGCACAAGAAGGACTCAAGAATGCACTTACAACTTGGCTTCTTTTTGGAGCATGGGTTTCTTTGACAGAAATTGGGCTTGTTTCAGGCAATCTTGGAATTAAAAATAGTTCTGTGTTTTGGTTCGGAATTGGAGTGGCATCCCTATTGTCATTTGCAGGTTTTATATTTACTATCATTCTGTATCTCCGCAAGCGCACCATCGAGAAGGCCCTCTTCGCAATCCAGCTCAAGAAGAGCGACAAAGCAGAGATAGCCATTAAACTCTGACCCTCCTATTTTTAAACCCTGAGAACTTACACTTCTCAACATTTATAAAGTGTTGAGGACTATAACTTCTCAGGTGTTCCTATGAGGCTGGGCAGCATCACCTACATGAACCCATGGTGGGAGGGGAAAGAGGACTACCACATAAAGCGCTGGAGAGAGCAGAAAATCCATTGGTGGCCGAATTGGTTGGAGAGGCTCTCGCTCAAACCCTTCTCCCTCAACTTCATCCTCGGCCCGAGGCAAGTTGGGAAAACCACCGGGATAAAGCTCCTGATTCAAGAACTCCTGAGAGATAACCCGCCGGAGTCAATCCTCTACCTTAACGTCGAGGTTCTGCCGAGCCACCGCGAGCTTTTAGAACTTCTCCGCGAGTTCCAGGGGCTTAAAGATAAGGAAGGAATTGAAACGGGTTACATCTTCCTCGATGAGGTGACTTCACTTGAAGGTTGGTGGCGCGGGGTTAAACCACTCATAGATGCTGGTCTTTTAGAGAAAGATGTAGTTACAGTTACCGGTTCAAGCTCCCTGAGGGTCAAGAGGGACATTGAGCTCTTCCCGGGCAGAAGGGGAGAGGGTAAAACAATAGAGGTAATGCCCCTCTCATTTCCGGAGTACGTTGAGATAATGGGACTTAAGAATCCAGAACTGATGAGGGAAAAAGTCTTGGAGCTCTTCAATTCATACCTTAAGACAGGCGGGTTCCCGGCATCAATAAACGGCCTCCCAATGGACGACCTCCTCGGGGCTTACATTGGGGAGTTCGTTCGATTCGGGAAGAGCCTTGAGATAGCGAAGGAAACCTTTGCAGCGGTAATAAGGAGCGCTCCCTCGGCGACGAGCTTCAGGGCCTTAGCCGGCATGACCTCTGGCTATTCCTACAAAGTAATTCAGGACTACATAGAGTTCTTCACCGAGCTTTACATCCTTGGAATAGCCTACCTAAAGCAGGGCAACCAGGTGCTCTACAAGCGCGAAAAGAAGTTCTTCTTCCGTGACCCTCTCCTTGCAAGGCTTTTCTCGCTCTGGAGTGGGGCTGAGCTGAGGGAAGATGCGCTGTATGAATGGGTTGTTCAGGAGCACCTATACCGGCGCTTTGGGGAGGTTTACTATTACAGGAACTCCTATGAGGTCGATGCCATCGCTGGAGACCTTAAGGTCGAAGTGAAAGCGGGAAAGGCCCACAGGAGGTATCCAAAGGGGGTAAGGGTTTTGGAGAAGGAGGACGTGCCCTTCTTCCTCCTTGAGCTTACTCCCCAACAACCTGCACGATGACCCTCCTGTGCCTCGGCCTTACGTCGAGCTCAACGAAGAAAATCTGCTGCCATGTTCCTCTTATGAGCTTTCCATCAACGACGGGAAAGCACTCGCTAGCTCCGAGGAGTGTAGCTCGGAGATGGCTGT
>NZ_WAKV01000059.1 GCF_015523185.1 Thermococcus sp. | reverse complement strand
TTGGGCTTTATAGTGGGAGAGGGCTGGGACTGGGACTACCCAAGACCTTTTATGCGCGTTCCCGTTTATAAGCTCAAGCTTCTCACGTGGGAGAAACCAGAAAAGGTTAAATTCCTACTTAAGGGACTTGAGTATAGGGGTTACAAAAGGCTCTGTGACATCGATGTTTTCACTGGAAACAAGAAGATAGAGTGGATAAACCTCGGAAAGTTCAACTCAAAGTTCGAGCTCGCTCAAAAAGCCAGAGAAGAGCTCGAAAAACTTCTGAGTGATGACGTGAAGAAAAAGCTCCACGAGATAGAGGAAAAACTTGCCAGGGAATCCAAAGATTAGCTCAGAGCTTTTTCAATTTTGCTACAAAAAACCCGCTTGTGCCGTGCCTGTTCGGGTAGAAGCGCTTCGCCTTTTTTATCTCTTCGCTCAGCTCGATTCCGAAGGGCTTAACTAAGGCCGGCTCGCCGTATCTCAGAGGGAGGAGCTCAACGTCGAAGTTGTCCAGAACCCACTGGATTACGAACTCGTTCTCCTCCGGTTCAAGAGAACAGGTGGAGTAAACGAGGATTCCACCCTTCCTGAGGACGCTTAGGCCCTTCTCGATGAGCTTCATCTGAAGGTTCTGGCAGAACTTGATGTCCTCCATACTCCTGCTAGCTTTTCTCTCTGGGTTCTTGTGTATCGTCCCGGAGCCGGTGCAGGGGGCATCGAGGAGGATTTTATCGAACTCAACGCCGAGTTCATCTATATAGAGCGAGGACTTGTGGAAGAGAACCGTGTTGGTAACGCCGAGGCGGGAGAGGTTAAGCCTTGTCTCCTTTAAGCGCTCCTCACCGACGTCGAAGGCGTAGATTATTCCCTCGTTCTCCATCAGCTGGGCCATGTAAGAGGTTTTTCCGCCGGGAGCGGCGGCCATGTCGGCAACGGTTTCACCGGGTTTGGGTTCGAGGGCAACGGGGGGATACATCGAGCTTGCCTCCTGAATGTAGAGGAGACCGCTTAAGTATTCAGGTGTGGAGGTTATCGAGAATGGTTCCCTCGTCAAGCAGAAACCTTCCCTTGCCCATGGCACTCTTTTAAACTGGAAACCTTTCTTGTTGAGGAGCTTTGTGAGCTTTGGCACCCCTATGCGGAGCGTGTTAACGCGGAAGCACCTCGGTAGGGGCCTTTCCATTGCCTCCACTATTTTTAAAGCCCTCTCTCCCCAGAGCTGATAATATCTTTCTGCAAATGTCTTGGAGTAGCCGAGGGAAAACAACTTTTCAAGCATGATAACTGGTAGAGTGGGAGGTTTAAAACACCTGCGCTTCGACGTTCATGCGAAATTTTTAACTTCAATGTTGAGAATATGGAGTAGATTAGAATGAGGAAACTCCTGGCTTTGGTGTTGGTTGGGATTCTCGTCCTCGTGAGCGGATGCCTTGGTTCGCCGCCGGTTTCGCCCACACACCAGTCCTCAACGACTTATTCTCCCCAGAGCAGTTCCAACGTTACGCATTTCTGGGGCTTCCCGACGAACGCTTCAAACGTTTCCTCATCCGCACAGGGGTTCTTGGCGGTTGAAGCAACGTTGGAGAGAAGAAAACAGTTACTAGCTCGCTACAAATGATAAACCTGGGAGAATAAGAAAAGATTGGGCGGAATAGCGCTCCGTAAAGATCTTTTTTTATGAAAGTGGGCTTTTATAAATCACACCCCCTATGAAAACGGCCTTTCAGGACGGGCCAGGAGTTAAATGAAAACGAAAGGAGAAGAAAAGCTCAAACCTTAATCCCGCCCATGACAAGGGCCATAACCGCTTTCTGGGCGTGGAGCCTGTTTTCGGCCTGGTCGAAGACGACGCTGTTCGGGCTGTCTATGACATCATCAGTAACTTCCTCACCGCGGTGAGCAGGAAGGCAATGCATAAAGATGTAGTCCGGCTTGGCGTGCTTGACGAGCTCCTTGTTAACCTGGAACGGCTGGAATATCTTCCTCCTCTGCTCAGCCTCGGCCTCCTGTCCCATACTCGCCCATACATCTGTGTAGATGACGTCCGCGTCTTTAACGGCCTTGACCGGGTCGTGGAGGAGCTCAAAGCTTCCACCGCTCTCGGCCGCGTTATGTTCAGCCCACTTGATGACCCTCTCGTCGGGCTCGTAGCCTTCGGGCGTTGCAACTACAACGTGAGCACCGAGCTTTGTGCCCGCTATCATGAGTGAGTGTGCCACGTTGTTTCCATCCCCAACATAGACTATCTTAAGGCCGGCTATGCGACCTTTCTTCTCAAGTATAGTTTGGTAGTCTGCCAGAGCCTGGCACGGGTGAGAGAAGTCGCTAAGACCGTTGATGACGGGAACGCTCGCGTATTTGGCGAGGTCTTCCACGTCTTTATGGGCGTAAACCCTTGCCATTATCCCATCAACGTACCTGCTGAGAACCCTCGCGGTGTCGGCTATCGTCTCGCCCCTCCTCAGCTGGAGGTCGTTGGCGTTGAGGTAAAGGCCATAACCACCGAGCTGGTAGATTCCGACCTCGAAGGAAATCCTTGTTCTCGTTGAGGGCTTCTGGAAAATCATTGCAAGCGTTTTCCCCTCGAGAACGCGGTGGGGCTTCCCAATCTTGTTCCAAATCTTCATCATCTCCGCCGTCTTGAGAACAGTCTCAATCTCCTCCCTCGTAAAGTCCTGAAGGCAGAGAACGTCCCTTCCGGCCAAACTAACTACCATGGCAATCACCGGAAACCTCTTGGCTAGGAATTTAATAACCCTTTCGTCGGATTTATTCGGCTGAAACACGAGTTTATTGGATGTCGGCGGACAATGACTTGATACAATACATCTTTGTGGTCCCCTTAATTTGACAAAGTACAGCAGAGTATCCCATAACTCCCTATTGACACCGACACTTGGACAATGAAGCTCCGGGCATTTCGGTAGCATGCCAACTTTTGACGGAAAAGACCTATTAAGGCACAAATTAACAGGCAGTGGTGATAAAATGGATGATAAAGTTAGTGTAAAACTTGTTAATTATACGAAAAAACCGCTCGAAACTGTCACATGGTCAGCGCTCATAAGTTACTGGGAGGGCTGGGAAACCGAGGCCTTTGAAAGAATGAGCAAGAATGACGTCGAGATGCACCTCCCGAGGGTTCTTGGCTACGGCCATGAGTCAATCCTTGAGCATGCGGTTCTTACCTTTGCAATTGAGGGATGTTCTCGCGTATGTTCGCATCAATTGGTGAGACATAGACTTGCAAGCTATACCCAACAGTCACAGCGCTACATAAAATTGAACCCAAATGAGGTTGAGGAGACCTTTGTAATCCCGGAGAGCGTGAAAGAAAATCCGGAGCTCTACGAGAAGTGGAAAGAGCTCATGAGGAGTGCCATCGGGCTCTACGAGGAAACCTACAAGGCCGGCGTTCATCAGGAGGATGCCCGTTTCATCCTGCCTCAAGGAGTTAGGACAAAGATAGTAGTTACCATGAACCTCCGCGAGCTTAAGCACTTTTTTGGACTGAGGCTCTGCGAGCGGGCCCAGTGGGAGATTCGCGAAGTTGCCTGGAAGATGCTGGAGGAGATAGCGAGGAACGATGAGCTGAGGCCAATTATAAGGTGGGCAAAGCTTGGACCGCGTTGTATACAGCTCGGCTACTGTCCGGAGAGGGAACTAATGCCAAAGGGCTGTTGGAAAAGGACGAAAGAACGCTGGATAAAACTAACCGAGACTGAGTAATTTTGCGGAGGATTTAAAAACCAACGCGCATTCTTTTCATTGAAATTTGAAGGAGGTAATAATATGAAGTCCAAGAGCTGGGAGGTCGAGATTCCATACGATTGGGAGACACTTATGTTAATCCTGAGCGAGCCCGAAAAGACCCTACCGTTTTTCCCGTACTTCGAGAAGTTCGAAGGGGGCCGGGTAAGATTCAAGGTTCCTCGGTTTATATTCAACTTTGGCTATGAATTCGAGCTCGACGTGGGAATAGGACGGAACGAGGTTATATACACCTTCAGAGGAGAAAGGGGCATTCTAACGGTCACGTTCAAAATGATTGGTAAAAAGCTCCGCGTTACGGCCAGCTGGGCGGGTTTTGGGGAAACTTTCATGGGTAAGCCCCTTGAGAACTTCACAAAGGGAATAGCTGAGGCAATACGTGAGTTCTGCTCCTCTGTGGCCTGCCCAGTGGTCAAATTCCACGGGAGCGAGGGCGAGGTGGAGCACATAACACCAGAGACGGCCCCAGCGCTGGTTAAGAGGGTGGCAATGGAATTTGGAAAGGACTTCATCCTTGAGGGAGAGGCAGAAGACGGGACTTATCTGGCCATAATGGTTAAGGATGGCAACCTCAAGGAGCTGAAGATTAGACAGGGTATGAAGGAGAGTGTTATTGAGGCTGACATCCCAGTTATAGAGCTCGGAAAAGAGCCCTTTGAGGGGCTTCCGCTGGACAAGAAGTTCAAGATAAGAGCAAAAAAAGTATGAGGAGGTTAACCAACGACCTCCCCAAATGCAAAGCGCTCTTTCACGCTTTTTACCTCAATCTGGACCTCATCCCCAACATTAGTGTTGGGCACAAAAATCACGAAGCCCTTAATCCGAGCGATGCCGTCGCCACCTTTGCCAAGGGCTTCAATCCGAACTTTGTAGCGCTCGCCCCGCTTCACGGGGGGCTTCCTTTGGGGAACGCTTCTACGCTCCAACTCAGACACCACCAGGAGTTGTCGAGAAAAGAAGTGAGTGAGGACTATAAAAAGCTTGTCCTCAAAAGGAGCCACTAGAATGATTTAAATCTCCCTCTCAACTTCTTCTATGGCTTTTTTGAGCTCGTCGTAGGCTTCTTCAAGAGACTCGGGAATGACCTTTGTGTCCGCTATTACCGGCATGAAGTTCGTGTCGCCGTTCCACCTTGGGACTATGTGGAGGTGAACGTGAGTGTCTATTCCTGCTCCAGCAACGCGACCGAGGTTAACGCCGAGATTGAAGCCGTCCGGTTTCATTGCTTTCTTTATGGCCATGATAATCAGCTGGGTGAGCTTCATTATCTCAAGGAGCTCCTCGTCGGTCAGTTCTTCCCAGTTGGCGACGTGCCTGTAGGGGGCAACCATTACGTGGCCCGGGTTGTAGGGGTAGTTGTTCATAATGACAAAGGCGTGCTTTCCACGGTAAAGGATGAGCCTCTCCCTGTCGCGGTTTTCCTTTGGAAAGTCACAGAAGATACAGCCCTCGTGCTTTGGAGAGCGTATGTACTCTATTCTCCACGGCGCCCACAGGACTTTCATTCTCACCACCAGAGGAGGAAAGAGTGGGGAGTTTAAAAACCTTACAGCTCAACTCCAGAGAAAATCAGGACGAGATAGACCGCGTAGAGAACTAGGAAGTACGCCCCCATGCGCCTGTCTATTCCCCCAGTCTTTTTCAGTGAGGCTATCATAGGAATCATCGCGAAAAGAACCAAAACAACTGTCAACACCGAAGCACCGGTCCGGATTGGCCTTATGAGCGAGGCAATGCCAAGGACAACGAGTGCGTTCATTATGTTGGCTCCAATTATGTTGCCCACGCTTATGCTTCCGCGCTCCCTCAGTGCACCGTAGAGAGCGTTGGTCATTTCAGGCAGAGAAGTTCCAATAGCGACAACGGTGGCTCCAATGACGAAATCAGATATGCCGAGGGCCTGCGCTATGTTCTTACCTCCAAAGACGACCATCTCGGCGCCGCCAACGAGGAAGAAACCGAGGACAACCAAGAGGACGTAATCAAAGGCCGTAACTTCCCCGCTTGGTTCCCAGTCCACTTCACTCCTCGCGTGCTTCTTAAGAAGCCACCGGAGGTAGACCACGTATGCAAGGAGTAGCAGAAGTCCGTCGAGTCGGCTCAGTGTCCCATCAATTGAGAGGACTATGAGAAAGACGAGTGAGGCGAGCATAACGAGGGAGTTCTCGTAGGCGGAACGGCCGGCCTTTAGGGGCCTAATCATTGAGGCAAGACCGAGAATGAGGGCAATGTTGGCGAATATGCTCCCGAGGGCGTTTCCGAGGGCTATCCCATTGACCCCCTGATAGCTCGCTAAGGCACTCGTCGTTATTTCAGGCAACGTCGTTGAGAGACTAACAAGGACGATGCTTATCACTAGCGGGGAGATTCCGGCCTTTCTTGCAACCTCGATTATCTTGTCGGAAAGTTTGTCACCGGCAACCACGAGAACGGCTATTCCAATGAGGATTGAAAGTGACCACACTGCGAACTCGAGCATTTCTCTCCCCTCAATTGCCTTCTTGGGACAGTTTAAAAGGTTGCCCAACAAACTTATTAACCAAGCCAACTAATCACCCACGGTGATAGGTATGAAGAAGAGAAAGGGACTTCTCATAATCCTCGACGGCCTCGGGGACAGACCGATTAAGGAGTTCGGTGGAAAGACACCGCTTGAGTACGCAAAAACGCCCAACATGGACAGGCTGGCAAAGATAGGAATTCTCGGCCAGCAGGACCCGATAAAGCCCGGCCAACCAGCTGGAAGCGATACAGCTCACCTCAGTATCTTCGGCTACGACCCCTACAAAGTCTACCGTGGAAGGGGCTTCCTCGAGGCCCTCGGCGTCGGGCTTGACTTAGACGAGGACGATTTGGCCTTTAGGGTGAACTTCGCCACAATAGAGAACGGAATAATAGTCGATAGAAGGGCTGGCAGGATAAGCACGGAGGAAGCTCATGAACTTGCGAAGGCAATACAGGAGAACGTTAAACTGCCTGTTGACTTCATCTTCGTAGGGGCTACAGGTCACAGAGCCGTTCTGGTTCTTAAAGGCATGGCCTCTGGCTATAAGGTAGGGGAAAACGACCCGCACGAAGCTGGCAAACCTCCAAAGAAGTTCACCTGGCAGGACGAGGAGAGCAAAAAGGTGGCTGAAATCCTTGAGGAGTTCGTTAAACAGGCTCATGAGGTACTTGAGAGGCACCCAATCAACGAGAAGCGCAGAAAGGAGGGCAAGCCGGTAGCAAACTACCTCCTCATAAGGGGGGCGGGCACTTATCCAGATATACCAATGAAGTTCACGGAGCAGTGGAAGGTCAAGGCTGGAGCGGTTATAGCGGTTTCGCTCGTTAAGGGCGTTGCAAGGGCGATAGGCTTCGATGTTTACACTCCAGAAGGAGCGACCGGTGAATACGACACGGACGAGATGGCCAAGGCAAAAAAGACCGTCGAGCTTCTCAAGGAATACGACTTCGTGTTTTTACACTTCAAGCCGACTGATGCAGCGGGCCACGACAACAATCCAAAGCTGAAGGCGGAGATGATTGAGAAGGCCGACAGGATGATTGGCTACATCATTGACCACATCGACCTTGAGGAAACGGTGATAGCGATAACCGGCGACCACAGCACGCCCTGTGAGGTCATGAACCACAGTGGTAACCCCGTTCCCGTGTTAATAGCGGGCGGTGGGGTTAGAACTGATTCAACTGAGGCCTTCGGCGAGCGCGAGTGCATGCGCGGTGGCCTTGGAAGGATAAAAGGCCACGACATAGTTCCCATAATGATGGACCTCATGAACCGCTCTGAGAAGTTCGGGGCCTGAATTATCCCCTCGTTTTCTCCCATTTTCTCAGGCTTTCTTCCAAAGCTTGCCTTACGGCCTTTCCGATGTTTATTCCGAGCTTTGTGGCGGTTCCTGCCCACTCTTTGTTTCCTCCAAAAGCGAAGATGCCGATTCCATCGCTCGTCGTTCCGGTGGCATTGTAACCTAGTTTTAGGAGGGTGTAAGTCTTCGCCTCGGTTGCGGTCATTATAGCGTTGGCCATCGCGCCGACTGTCAGTCCGTCGTTGATAATAAGTGCTATGTTTATCGTCCCCGGCTTCCAGGGAGGCGGAACCTCGCCGGCTATTGCTGGATTTGTTATCCCGGCGGTAACATAGGCTGTAACTTCCCCGCTTTTTGCTATTGAGAGAACTTTATCTACCTCCGCGGCCGTCATGAAACCGACGAAGTTCTTCAAGTCGTGCTCCTGTTCGAAGACCAGACAGTCCTTCTTGTAATCTCCGGAGTAGTTCTTGGGGACCTTCAAAAAGAAGAATCCCTCTGCCTCAGTTAATCCCCCGCGGTGAGGAGCGTTGCTGAGAGCGAGCATGGGCTCGTTGAATGCCATTATGAAGTTGCCCATGATTGAAATTTGGTCCTGCTGTTAATAACGTTTGCCTCGCCAGAACCGTAAACTTTATAAACCTCTTGCACATATGTAATATTGAACTTACACATGCAGGAGGTTGAGAACATGAGAAAGATGTGGTTTGGATTGGGGCTGATTGCCCTGTTAATAGGAATGACCCTCGGAGGAGTCTCGGCATGGAGGGGCCAGCCAGGGCCAAACCCCTATGCAGGAACCGCCCAGAGCGTTGTAACTCCCAGCAGCACGCTCACAACTTACTACGCTCCTCTGAGTGAAGACGAGATTAACGGCCTGCTCTATATGGTGGAGGAGGAAAAGCTCGCCAGGGATGTCTACCTCACGCTCTACAACGAGACAGGACTGGCGGTGTTCAGTAACATAGCCAACAGCGAGCAGAGGCATATGGACGCTGTGCTGAGCTTGATTGAGAAGTACAACTTGACAGCCCCGGACACGCTTGACCAGATCGGAGTCTTCCAGAACGAGGAGCTCCAGAACCTCTACGACCGGCTGGTTGAGCAGGGAAGTAAGAGCACTGTTGATGCCCTCAAGGTGGGAGCACTCATCGAAGAGACCGACATAGAGGACCTTGAGAAGTGGATTTCAGAGACCGACAACGAGGACATAAAGCAGGTCTACAGCAACCTCATGGCCGGGAGCGAGAACCACCTCAGGGCCTTTGTAGGTCAGC
>NZ_WAKV01000058.1 GCF_015523185.1 Thermococcus sp. | reverse complement strand
CTTTGTCCCATTGACGAATTAGGTTTCCCGAATTTGGGGAATCTGTGTCGTTTTGCCAAAAATATCAGGAAAAGAAACTTAAGGTGGAAAACCTTCGATTTTTTACAGATTTTTCGAAAACTCTTGGGGGTGATAAAGTGAAGTTCTACATTTGCGGGGAAAAGAGCGAGCCAAAGCCCTTCAAGGTGGCAATCATAGGTGCTGGCCCAGCCGGGTTAACGGCCGCTGGCTACCTCGCCTGCAGGGGCTACGAAGTTCACGTTTATGAGAAGATGCCCGAAGGCGGTGGAATGGTGGCCTTTGCAATTCCAGAGGCGAGAATCCCAATAAAGACCGTTAGAGAGGGCGTTAAGGACCTCGAAAGACTCGGCGTCAACTTCCATTTCAGGACGAAGGTGGTCTACGATTCTCCGAGGGAGCTCGGCGATGAGTGGGCCGAGCACTTCGTCTCCCTTGAAAGGCTCTTGGGAGAGTTCGATGCTATACTCATAGCCACGGGAGCCTGGAAGCCTAGGAAACTCAAGGTTCCGGGCGTTGAACTACCGGGTGTTTACGATGCTCTAACTTTGCTCCATCACATAAAGATGGCCAGGATAGGTTACTATTCATGGGACAGGATTCCCGACCTCAAGGGGAAGCACGTTGTAATCATCGGAGCTGGCTATACAGCGGTGGACGTTGCAATCGAGTCGAGACTTCTCGGGGCCGAGAAGGTCACGATAGCCTATCGCCGTTCGCTTGAGAACAGCTACGCCAAGTCGGAGATTAAAAAGCTTATCGGTGAGGGGCTTGAGTTCATAGAGTACGCAACCCCCGTTAGGATACTGGGTAAGGAAAAAGCCCAGGGAGTGGAGCTCGCGAGGACGAAGATAGTCGAGGGAAGCGTTGTGACGACGGATGAGCGCTTTATAATAGATGCCGACGTGGTTGCCTACGCCATTGGCCAGCTCCCAACGAGCCCAATAAGGGAAGTCGTTTGTGCAAACGAGAAGATACTGAAGGAGGCGGGGGTATTCTTTGCCGGCGACGTTGTTGCACCACGAAACATTGGGACCGCGATGAAAGAGGGCAAAGCAAGGGCTAGAGAAATAGAGGAGTGGCTTCTCAGCAAAGCTCCAAGGAAGGTCTTTCCCGTTCCTGTAACGGCGAGGCTAATAGGCTCCGTCCTTAACGGGAAGTGTTGAGACCCTGAATCAGGTAAGTATCTGAGGGTTAGGTTTTTATTTTCAATGTTACAATGAATATCGAAAAGGAGGTGGGACCATGGAGGAAATTGACTTCCAGGCGGCCGCGGAACTTCTCTCAGCGACTTCCGAGTGGATTGGGGACGGAAGGACCAGAACACGAATAGGTGGGATGGAAATCGAAGTGGACAACCCTCTGGCCGTTTCACCGGTTGGAGCGCCCGGGAACGTTACGTGGCCGGAGCAGTTGCTTCCAGCGGCACTGGCGGCGTGCTTCATAACGACGATGAGCAGTATAAGCGAGAGGCTCAGGATGAATCCGAAGGGGATAAGGGTCACGGTGAAGCCACTCCTCGCAAGGGATAGCGACGGTGGTTTCAAGTTTGAGAAGATGCTTATCACGGTAGAGCTCTCCCTTCCAAAGGACGAGGTCAAAAAGGCCGAAAGGCTTGTGGAGCTCACCCACAGTTACTGTCTCGTCAGTAAGGCCCTAAAGGGCAACGTGGACGAGGTCATTGAGACGAAGGTGAAGGGGATTTAGTCACACGGGGCACAGGTTTATAACTCCCCTCCCCAATTTTCAACCATGACCGAGCCGAAAGACATCGTCCTTAAGGAGAGCGAAGAGGTTGAAGGGACACCAATAGGGGCCCCATGGCTTGACGAGGTTTCAAGTCTTGAAGATGTTCTTGATTATTATGAAAAGATAGGCTTTCAGGCCACGCACCTTGGAAAAGCAATAGAAATCTGGAGAAAGGTAGAGAAGAAGCGGGCCGAGGGAAAAGAGGTTAGGGTTTTCCTTGGCTACACATCGAACATAATCTCCTCAGGGCTGAGGGAAATAATAGCGTGGCTCGTCAAGGAGGGCAAGGTGGATGTTATAGTAACCACGGCCGGAGGGGTTGAGGAGGACTTCATTAAAGCTCTAAAGCCCTTCATTCTCGGCGACTGGAATGTAAACGATGCAAGGATGCGCGAGAAGGGCATCAACAGGATAGGCAACATATTCGTGCCCAACGACAGGTATATCGAATTCGAGAAGTACATGATTCCATTCTTTGAGAGAATCCTTGAGATGGAGCGCGAGAGGGGACCTTTAACGGCGAGCGAGTTCATCTACGAGCTTGGCAGATACATGGACGAGAAGCTCGGGAAGGAGAAGGAAAAAAGCGTAATCTACTGGGCCTACAAGCGGAACGTCCCGATATTCTGCCCGGCCATAACAGACGGCTCCATCGGTGACATGCTCTACTTCTTCAAGGAGGAGAGGGGCGATAGAGAGCTCGTCATAGACATCGCCAACGACATAGTGAAGCTCAACAACTTAGCGGTTACTGCTAAAGAGACCGCTTCGATAATCCTTGGCGGTTCTCTTCCAAAGCACGCGATAATCAACGCCAACCTCTTTAGGGGTGGGACTGACTATGCAATTTACGTGACGACAGCTATACCCTGGGACGGCTCGCTGAGCGGTGCTCCTCCGAGTGAAGGAGTGAGCTGGGGCAAGATAAAGGCAAAAGCTGATTACGTCGAAATCTGGGCCGATGCAACTTTAGTGTTCCCGTTGCTGGTATGGAAGGTGATGCGGGG